>DMPB01000066.1:0-7917 GCA_003456175.1 Chitinophagaceae bacterium
GCCAATTTCTTTCTTGCCATCACTTGTAATTACACCACGATACATACCCTCGGTGCAGAAGACCATTACGTAATTACCTTGCTTGTCAACAGCAATTAAACCGCCATCGCCGCCAAGCGCAGGGAGTTGTTTCATAATCATATCTGTTGCTGCGGTGCTTAAGCTTTGCTTGCCCCACTCCATGCGGTCGCTAATGGTTTTAGCCATCACTAATCGAATGTAGTATTCGCCCCATCCGGTACAGCTCACAGCGCATGTAGCATTATTAGCATAAGTACCGCTGCCAATAATGGGTGCATCACCTACACGACCATATTTTTTATTAGTCATGCCGCCAGTACTTGTAGCAGAAGCTACATTGCCGTATTGGTCGAGAGCAACTGCACCAACGGTGCCATACTTGTAATCTCTATTGCCAGGTTGCTTCACCGCCGCATGATCAGGAAGAATACTTTGTATTCTTCTCGATGCCGTATCGGCTTCGGCCTTGGCTTTTTGTAAGGCTTTCCAACGCTCTTCTGTATAGAAGTAGTTTGGCGAAACAATGGTACACCCTTGTAATGTTGCAAAGGCTTCAGCGCCGCGGCCAGTCATCATTACATGCTCACTTTTATACATCACAGCTCTGGCAGCAGTAATTGGGTTTTTAATGGTTTTTACACCCGCAACCGAACCAGCTTGTAGTCTTTTGCCGTCCATAATGGCTGCGTCCATCTCATTCTCGCCGGCATTGGTAAATACACTCCCTTTTCCCGCATTAAACAATGGGCAATCTTCTAAAATAGTTACGGCTGCGGTAACAGCATCTACCGCGGTACCTCCTTTCTTAAGAATGGCTTCGCCAGCTGTTAATGCCTCTTCTAAGGCCGCCTTGTAAGCTTTCTCTTTTTCAGGAGTCATATTTTTTTTCAAAATAGTTCCGGCACCACCATGAATAACGAGCACGTATTTTTTCTGTTGTGCCCAGGCAATAGTGCTGCTAAAAACTAGTAGAATGAGCAGTATTTTTTTCATAAACAAACGTTATTGAAGTGAATGAACATCGATATTACAAGGGTTTATATGTATTTTTCGCCCTTAAAGTAACGTTGTTCTGAAGCGAATATCTGTTATACTAGGTAGAACTGTCATTTTTTTGCTGGCATTCGTGTTGTTGTTATGGCTGTTGTTACAAACCAGCTGGATGCAAAACATGCTAGCACAAAGAGCTATTGGCTTTTTGAGTAAAGAGCTTAAAACAGAAGTGGCATTACAGAAGGTGAGTATCGGTTTTTTTGATAAAGTAAATTTAGAAGGACTACTTATCAAAGACCGCCAGCATGATACGATATTGTATGCTGGTAAGTTGAAGGTGCGCCTTGTAGACTGGTTCTTTATTAAAAATAAAATTGAGCTTACTTATGTAGGGCTTGAAGATGCTGTTATTAAACAACAGCGTGATTCGTCGGCTATTTGGAGAGATGCTTTTATCGGCGATTACTTTAGTAGTGGTACAAAAGATACAACACCAAGCAAGCCAATTGCATTTGACCTCAAAAAGGTTGACTTCAAAAATATTCGCTACTACAAGCGTGATGGTTGGCGTGGCGAAGATCAATTAGTGAAGATGGGTAGTTTGCTGCTGAATGCCAATAAAATAGATCTTGTAAAATCAGTATTTGACATTGAAGATATTATACTCGACAAGCCTTATTTCTCCATTACCAATTATGATGGGCTACGTCCCGATAGTTTGCGGCCTAAAAAGCCATTGATTGATACAGGCATGTATTTTAATGCAGGTGATATTCGCCTTACGGTAAAACATGTTACGCTTAATAATGGCAGCTTTGTGAATGACTGGTTGAATGGAAGAGCACCTTACCCTTATTTTGATGGGGCACACATATTAGTACAAAAGCTTAATGGAACGTTCGATAATGTTACTTTCATTAAAGATACTATTAGGGCGAAGGTTAATATTACAGCCAAAGAAAGAAGCGGCTTTCAACTTAAAAAGTTGGCAGCAAATTTCAGATTAACACCGCAAGTAATGGAATTTGCCAATCTCGATTTGCAGAGTAGTGAAACAAGGCTTACCAACTACTATGCAATGCGTTTTAACGACTTCAATGAAGATTTTGCTGAGTTCATTGATAGTGTATTTATTGATGCCCGTTTCAGAGGTAGTACTGTAAGTAGTAACGATGTAGCCTACTTTGCTCCTGAATTAAAATCGTGGAATAAGAAATATGCCATTACTGGCAAATTTAAAGGCACTATTACCGACTTTACAGTAAAAGATATTGTACTTCAAAACAGTACAGGTAGCTATGTTAGTGGCGATTTAGCCATGAAGGGCTTGCCCGATATTGATAATACTATTATTACTCTCAGTAATGGTATTGTAAGTACGAATTACAACGAGGCTGCTATTATGATACCGATGCTTAAAAAGGTTACCACACCTAACTTATCGGCATTGGGTAACATTCGTTATGTTGGAGACTTTAACGGAACGCTTAATAATTTTACCGCAAGGGGAACCATCACTAGTAATTTGGGTGGTGTGTACACTGATATCGCTATGAATTTGCCGGCGAAAGGGTTGCCCACCTATCGGGGTAAAATCACTACATCTTCTTTTAACCTTGGAAAATTTGTTAATGTAGCTACTATAGGTCGAGTTAATTTTTCCGGCGATATTGTTGGTAAGAGTTTCGACTTGAATACCTTGCAAACTAAGTTGAATGGTGCGTTTTCTAGTTTTGAATTCAACGGATATAATTATCAAGATTTAGTATTTAACGGAGAGGCACGTAAGCAAAATTTTACAGGAACTTTCAAAGCAGATGATCCTAATTTCAATTTCACGAGTAATTTTTCAATTGATTTTTCAGGCGATCGTCCGAAGGTTAACTTACTCGGCGACCTTGTAAATAGTAATTTCAAAAAACTGAATTTCACGAATGAAGCCATTGAGTTAACGGGGTTATTCGACTTGAATTTTGAGGGTAAGAATATTGATGACTTTTTGGGTGCTGCTAAAATTTTAAACGCTACGCTTTATCATGATAGTGTACAGTTAAACTTCGATTCTTTAACACTCGCTGTTGCTTTAGATAGTATCCAACAAAAGCAGTTACGATTGAGTAGCAATGAATTTGATTTAGCAATCGATGGTCAGTATAATATGCTCGATTTGCCCAATAGTTTTCAGGCATTTTTGAATAGGTATTATCCAAGTTATATAGCAGCACCAACGGTGGTGCCTAAGAATCAAAACTTTACGGTGTCGCTACTTACTCGAAGTTTCGATGGCTATGCCAATGCTATTGATAGCCGATTACGCGGGTTAGAACATGCTTCTATTGTTGGTAGTATTAATACTGCCGATACTGGCAGCTTTTATTTGAATGCTGATATACCAAGTGTTCGTTTTGAACACTACGAAATACAAGATGCAAAAATTGTTGGTACAGGGCAATTCGATGAACTGAATGTGCGTGGTGATATTGGTCGTATTTACGTAAGTGATAGTGCCTACTTGCCTGGAACAGAACTGACTATTAAAAGTAAAAACGATCATTCTGAATTACATTTGAAAACAAGTGCCAATGCTGTTTTGAACGATGCAGAATTAAATGCCGATATCTACACTTTTGGCGATGGTGTTCGTGTGAATTTTAGACCATCGAGTTTTATATTAAACGATAAAGTTTGGAACCTTGAAAAGCAAGGAGAAATTGTAATTCGTAAAAACTTAGCGAGTGCTACCAATGTTAAGTTTTCGCAAGGTTTTCAGGAGATTTCAATTGAAAGTGATGAAGATGAAGGTGCCACCACCAACAACCTTATTGTAAAGTTGAAAGATGTGAATATTGGCGACTTTACACCTATTTTTATAACGAGTCCAACTATTGAAGGTGTTGCGAATGGTGAGGTTAAAATGTCTGATTTTCTGGGTAAGTTCAGAGCCGAGGCCACACTTCATGCCGAAGAATTCAGGTTGGATAATGATAGTGTTGGTATTGTAGATATTAAAGCGAATTATGATGCTAAAAAAGGCTTGGTAGATTACAAACTAAAGAGCAATAACGAACGCTATCGGTTGAATATTGATGGAGCATACGATTTGAAAGACAGCGTATCGAGTCCGCTCAATAATAAGTTAGAGTTAAATGGTGCAAGTGTTGCCATCCTCAATAATTTCTTAGGAATTCTTTTTTCAGATATATCGGGGTTGGCATATGGAACGTTGTATATAAATGGTAAGCCAGATGCCATTGATTTGTTAGGAGATGTTGCTTTGCGTAAAGGTGGCCTTACGGTAAAATACACACAAGTACATTATACCATCGATAGTGCTAACATCAACTTTGAAGATGGTGCTATTAATTTCAACACTATTGTATTGAAAGACGCACTTAACAATAGTGGTACCGTTACCGGTAAATTATATCAGCGGGGATTAGCCAACTTTAAATATGATTTTGATGTTGCTACCAGTAACATGCTTTTGCTCGATACAAAACCTAAAGACAATAGTATGTTTTATGGTAGGGCTATTGGTAAGGCTCGCTTAACCTTTAAAGGGCCTGAAAACGATATGCGTTTGGGCTTAGAAGCCGAAGTTACCGATACCTCAGCTGTGGCTATCAGAACTAATACTACCGATCAAGGCTCTGATGTAGATTATATTGTGTTTAAGCAGTATGGAACTGAGATAAAATCAGATAATAATTTGCGTAATCAACTCAGTGTTGATTTAGATTTAAGAGCCAATAATAAGGCACAGGTAAGTGTAATTTTAGACGACCTAACCGGCGATGTGATTGATGCCGTAGGAGAGGGGCGATTGCAGATTAAAATTCCTGCTAAAGGCAGCATGACCATGAATGGTCGATACAATATTGATGGTGGTCGCTATGCTTTTAACTTTCAATCATTTATTCGTAAGCCATTCGATTTAAAAGCCAATGCAGGCAACTACATTGAGTGGAAGGGTAATCCATACGATGCTACTTTGAAAGTAGATGCGGTATACACTGCCGAAAAAGTAAGTATGACTGATTTGCTAGGTAACAACAATCAGTTTAAACTCAACAGTTCCATTGCATCGTATCGTGGCGATGTATATGTGGTTGCACATATTTCTGATAAACTCAGTAAGCCAAAAATTGATTTTAGTCTTGAGTTTCCAAAAGCTACTGGCTTTGAATACGATGATACTTTTCAACGTTTCTTAGCACGTTTAAAAAGCGATGAAAATGAAATGCTCAAGCAAGTTACCTGGCTCATTGTGTTTAATAGCTTTAGTTCGTACGGCGATGTTATGTCGGGCGGTGGTGGTACTAGTATTCGCTTTGGTAGTCTTGGGGTGAATACAATCTCACAAAAGCTCACCAACGAAGTGAATAAAATTGTGAGTAATGCCTTGTACAAACTCACTGGCGATAGAAGTCTACAGTTCGATTTGAGTGCCAATACTTACAGTAGCAGTACGTTGTATGGTGGTGCAGCAGCTGCTGCCAACAACCGACTCGATCGACAACAAGTGAATTTCAAAATCAATAAAAGTATTCTCGACGGTAAAATTATTGTTGCAGTAGGTGGCGATTTTGATTTTGGTTTCAATAATAGTGCACAGTTGGCTACGGGTAACTTTCAGTGGCTGCCCGATATTTCGGTGCAAGTGGTGCTTAGTAAAGATCGCCGCCTAAGAGCTGTTGTTTTCAATAAAAGCACCCTCGATGTTAACTCTGGCGCTATTGGTCGCCGTAACCGTCAAGGCATCAGCTTAAGTTATACGAGAGATTTTGATAGAAAACCTTTCGGTAAAGATGAAACCAATGTGCAGCCAGCGCCGCAAAATAATTTACCGCAAGGTACCCTACCTGCCGATACCACCCAGCCTGTAACCACAACGGCATTGCCCATTCAAAAGAATAGAAAGCGTAAGTAGTACACATTAGTTTTTTTACTTTTTTGAAAATTTGTAATTCAATAACAATCAATTCCATTTTCAATAGTATCTCACAAAGCTTGTTTTTTCTTTTAGATTTTCTTCAATAAACACACTGCTTCGTTACGAAGTATAAAATGCTGGCACAAAAGCAAACTAACGATTGTAAGTTTTTGAGCAATATTTTTGTACCTCACTAAACGATTGTTTATGTCTATCCCTACTGTATCCATCGACTTGAAAAAATTACTACAGCTTGGTTTAAATGAAGCCACTAATGTGCATTATCAACTAATGCCCGATGCATTGGCAGAACAGGCAGTTAACCGCGGTTTGGGCGTTTATAACGATACAGGTGCCTTGTGTATTAACACAGGCGAATTCACCGGACGTAGTCCGCAAGATAAATTCATTGTTAAAGATGCGATTACCGAAAACACAGTGCATTGGAATAACTTCAATATTCCTGTAACGGAAGAAGTGTTTTTGAACTTACGTAAAAAGGTACTCGATTATTTAGGCAGTAAAGAAGAAATTTGGGTGCGTGATGCTTATGCTTGTGCCGATGAGCGTTTTCGTTTAAATATTAGAGTTGTCAATGAAACACCATGGGGTAACATGTTTGCTTACAACATGTTCCTTCGTCCAACAGAAGCCGAGTTAGAAAACTTTGAGCCATCATGGCATGTTATTCAGGCGCCGGGCTTCAAAGCCGATCCAAAAGTTGATGGTACCCGTCAGCACAACTTCGCCATCGTATCATTCACACATAAAACCATACTCATTGGCGGTACAGGATATACTGGTGAAACTAAAAAAGGTATTTTTACCATCTTAAACTATTTGTTACCGCAAGAGCATCAGGTATTAAGCATGCATTGCAGTGCCAACGTGGGTAAAGATGGCGATACAGCAATTTTCTTTGGCTTAAGTGGTACAGGAAAAACAACCCTCAGTGCCGACCCCAACCGCTACCTAATTGGCGATGATGAACATGGCTGGACAAATGATGGTATCTTCAATTTCGAAGGTGGTTGCTATGCTAAAACAATCGACTTAACAGAAGAGAAAGAACCTGAAATTTTCAGAGCTATTAAGCCTGGTGCACTCGTTGAAAACATTGAGTTTTTTGAAGGTACCAATACGATAGATTTTGCAGCCAAAGGCATTACCGAAAATACACGTGTAAGCTATCCGCTTCATTTCATTAGCAATGCCAAAGAGCCAAGCATTGGCGGTTTGCCACAAAACATATTCTTCCTCACTTGCGATGCTTACGGCATTTTACCGCCTATTAGCAAGCTAACTCCCGGGCAAGCCATGTACCAGTTCATCAGCGGTTATACCGCTAAAGTAGCAGGTACTGAAGCTGGCGTAACCGAGCCTAAAAGCACCTTCAGTGCTTGTTTCGGTGCACCATTTTTACCATTACACCCTGGTAAGTATGCCGAAATGTTAGGACAAAAAATGAGAGAACATAACGTGAATGTTTGGATGATTAACACTGGTTGGAGTGGCGGTGGCTATGGTGTTGGTAGCCGTATGAAGTTGAGCTATACTAGAGCTATGATTACAGCAGCATTAAGTGGCGAGTTAGAGCATGTACGCTACGAGCCGCATCCGGTGTTTGGTATGATGATGCCAACTACTTGTAGCGGTGTTCCGTCTGAATTATTGAATCCTAGAAATACATGGAGCGATGCCAATGCTTACGATGCGCAAGCTCGTGATTTGGCAAAACAGTTCCGTAAAAATTTCGAAAAATATGCATCTGGGGTAAGTGCCGAAATTTTAGCGGCAGCACCTAAAGTAGACTAACATTTTGTTTTGAGTTTTGATACGATTGGTTGCTTGTGTAGGTTAGCGGTTGTTTTATGCGAATAAAACAGCCGCTTTTTTGTAGCATTGCCTACATGGAGCAACAGCACCCGATTGTACAACTGCAAGTAGCACATAAAACAATGGCGCTGCAT
>DMPB01000066.1:8147-8286 GCA_003456175.1 Chitinophagaceae bacterium
TACATAAAACAATGGCGCTGCATATACCCGATGCTGCAGCTATGCGTACAGCTTTTCAAATGCATGGTGGCGAAGTGCCATATTGGAGCCAAATATGGCCTGCGGCTATAGGGTTGTGTAATTACCTTGCGGTAAATGA
>DMPB01000097.1:0-1129 GCA_003456175.1 Chitinophagaceae bacterium
GGGTAACGCCCGATTTAGTAGCTTTGCCGATCCGCAAGGGCGTACACGAAGCAACATCAATACTACTTTCGGGGTGCAGCATAAATTCATGAACAAACGCTTGGTACTAGGTGTTCAAATCATCGATCCATTTACGCGGCAGCAGAACTTTGTATATACTTATGGAAGCAACTTTTATATAGAAAGTTTCAATAGTATACGTACACGTAATTTTAGAGTAAGTATTAGCTATCAATTAAATAAATTGGTACAGAAATCTAATTTGAGTGATAAAGAAAAGAAGAGAGCCCTACAGCAGGTGCAACAAAAAAGTTAATTGAGATAATTTTTATAATAGTTTTTTGTAAGTATATGAAAAAAGTGTTGTCTTTGTAATTCAAAAATGGATAACATGAGAAAAATAATACTTGCAACAGTACTTGTTTTATTACTACTTAATCGCGTAGAAGCTCAGTTTGCAAAGGGCACTTATCTTACAGGTGCCGATATTGGTTTTGGCGCTAACACTGCCGATAATCTTCAGGGTAGTGTTAGTAAAGCCACCAGCTATCGCTTTGGAGCTGCGGTGGGTAAAACTTTTAATGGCAGTCGCTTTTGGGGCGTACGCATCAACTTTAATGCTAGCCAAAGTAAGCTTGGCGATGTTGTTGGCACACGTTCGAATACGTTAGGTGGCGGTGTATTTATGCGTCAGTATGTAACCATTGCCAAAGATTTCTATGCATTCGGTCAAGCTTCGGCCGATGTTGGTGTGGGTAATAATAAAAGTTTGCAGCCCAATACCACCAATTTGGTTACGGTAGCACGCTCTACGAATGTGAACCTAAGTGTTGCGGTGGGTGCGTCTTACAGAATTTATAAGAAAATGCATCTAGAGTTGAGCTTGCCCAACCTTGCTTTAACCTATTATCAACACATGAGATCTTTTAACAATGCAGGAAATGTAAGTGGGAAATCGAGCCATTTTGGTCTTGAAACAGCATTCGCTAACAATTCAGGATTGAATAATGTGGGGCTTGGTTTTAGGCTATTGTTATAGTTTGTATTTACCGTAAGGTATTGTTATTGATAGATTAAAGGGTTGGCCTTCGGCCAACCCTTTAATCTATACAGCAAGTTTGCACTTACG
>DMPB01000097.1:1311-2720 GCA_003456175.1 Chitinophagaceae bacterium
CTTTGTATTTACCGTAAGGCGTTGTTATACATAGATTAATGGGTTGGCCGAAGGCCAACCCATTAATCTATGGAGCAATTTTATACTTACGTAAATGATAATATTTTAAGATGCTGGAGTGGCTGCAAGCACCGGGAAGCGCTGTGCAAGCCAGCTCTCTCGAACGGTTTGTAACCACTGCTCCATGAGTTGTGCTTTAGTGCTTACAAGATTGTTGAAATAAATGGTATCAGTAGTTATATAACCTTTTTCAATAGCGTAGGGTAGCTGAGCTAAAGGCAATAACTCTACCTTATCATTTTTAAGGAATGCAAGCATCTGCCGATCGAAGAGCTGCACCTTACAAACCTCTTCAATACTTTTAATCATGCGAACGCTGCTATCGGTGCTGCATCCGCTTACACCGGTTGCAGTTTCGTCGGCCATGATTACAATGAACTGTCCGAAAAATAAATTAGCATAACCTTTTATAGGTGTACCATGACTGTTCCATTGTTGTATAAAATCGGTAAAAACTTTATCAAGTTCTAGTGCTTCGCCAAAGCCAAAGCGGCGACTACTTTGATAAATCCACACCCGTGAAGTTGGATGAAAATCGGCAGGGATATGATCTTGTATTTGAAATTCCATAGTGTAAAAATAAACAAACCACACGAGTTGTACTTAGTGTGGTTTGTTTTAACGATTTACGTAAGTGTATTTACCCTTGTTTTTCTTTTTTTGATGTGGCTACAAAAAAGCCAATAATGGCAGCCGTAATACTTTTGAATATCAGGTTTTTAACACCAAGTATTTCACTGGCTTGTACGCCATTTTTACTAGTAATAGCATCATAAACCACATCTATCACTAATAAAATTGGGAATGCTATCAACGAAACAATACCAAACTTTTTCCAATTCATAAGTTACATTGATTGAGCTATAATTTCGGCAATATCTAAAACTTGTATTTCGTTTTCTTTTTCACGGTTTTTAACACCGTCACTCATCATGGTGTTGCAGAAAGGGCAGGCAGCAGCAATCACAGCGGGTTGTACTGCTAGGGCTTCGTCGGTACGTTCCATGTTAATACGCTTATCGCCAGGTTCATCTTCTTTAAACATTTGAGCACCGCCGGCACCGCAACATAATCCATTGGTGCGGCAACGTTTCATTTCTACCAATTCGGCATCTAAAGCTTCTAACACAGCTCTTGGCGCTTCGTAAATGTTATTAGCACGGCCTAAATAGCAACTATCGTGGTAGGTAATTCTTTTTCCTTTAAAAGTGCCACCACCTTGTAGTACAATTTTACCATCATTAATCAATTGTTGTAACAGTGTGGTATGATGAATTACCTCGTAAGTGCCGCCTAGCTCAGGATATTCGTTCTTAAGCGTGTTAAAACAATGCGGACAAGTAGTTACA
>DMPB01000179.1 GCA_003456175.1 Chitinophagaceae bacterium
TATGATTTTCATACCGCGAGCATTAATTGATGCCGTTCATGCTCGCGGTATGAAAATCATACAAGATGCCGTGTACAACCACGTTGGCAGTTACCATTGGTTTTTCTTAGATAAGCCCACAAAAGATTGGTTCCACGAATGGCCCACTTATACCAATACCACTTACAAAGAACAGCCTTTGTTCGATGCCTATGCCGCACAAAAAGATTATAAGCAAATGGCCGATGGTTGGTTTACCAAACAAATGCCCGACTTAAATCAATCAAACCCATACGTTGCTAATTTTTTAATACAGCATGCGTTATGGACCGTTGAAAAATTTGGTATTGATGGTTGGCGAATTGATACTTATGCCTACAACGATCTAGCCTTTATGAATCGTTGCAATAAAGCATTGCTCGATGAGTATCCTAAGTTGAGCATATTTGGCGAAACATGGGTGCATGGCGTAATTAATCAGGCCTATTTTGCTGAGAATAATTTGAACATTCCGTTTAAAAGCAATCAACCTTCTGTAACCGATTTTCAAACTAATCTTTATGGCATTCTGCCAGCTGTAAATGAAGGTTTTGGCTGGACGAGTGGCGTGAATAAACTATACACTACACTTGCACAAGATATCTTGTATAAAGATCCGATGAAGTTGGTACTGTTCTTAGACAACCACGATTTGAGTCGTTTTTACACGCAAGTGGGAGAAAATCTCGATAAAATGAAAGTGGGCTTACGATGGTTGCTTACTTGCCGTGGTGTACCTCAAATGTACTATGGCACAGAAATACTCATGGCAGGCGCTACACACCCGAATGACGGTTATGTAAGAAGAGACTTTCCGGGTGGTTGGAGTGGCGATACTCAAAACAAATTCACGGCTGCCGGTAGAACAACGCAAGAAAATGAAATACATACGTTAGTAACGAAACTGGCCAATTTTAGATTAAAAAGTAGTGCAATTAAAACAGGCAAATTCATGCAGTACGTACCGCAAGATGGCTTGTATGTGTACTTCCGTTACGATGCTAATCAAACCGTTATGTGTGTTATGAACACAAGCGATAAGGCTAAAGATTTCATATTTAATGATTACGAAGAGCGTACCAAGGGCTTTACAAAGGGTACAGATGTTGTATCCGGTAAAATTTTTGATGCTACTACAAAGCATAGTATTGCACCTATGCACATGTTGGTATTGCATTTAGGTAAATAAAAAAGATATACTTCAATACAAACGGCTCGCCGCAGGCGAGCCGTTTGTATTTTTACGCCATGCCACAAAATATTCATGCTGCACTACAACTAATACCTATTGGTAAACCTGCAAGTGATAGCTATGCTATAATAGACCAAGTAATTCAACTTATTCACGATACAGGCCTAACGTATCAAGTAACGCCTTTTAATACGGTTGTAGAAGCGCCATGGGCAGATGTACAGCTACTCGTATCTAATATTCAAGCATACCTTTTTGAATTGCCGCAGCAAGAATGGGTACTCAATATGCAACTACATTGTAAAGCTCAAGATGATGTAAGCTTTGCTAGCAAAGCAGTTCAAATTAACGGGTAATTTTTTGGTAGGCTCTATGTAGCACTTGAAAACTAAAGTTCATTAATGGAAAGCGTTGCGTATGGTTTTTAAAACTATAATGCCACCATTCCGTTTCAAAAGCTACAAAACCAAAGTACTCCATAATATTACGCAATAAGGCACGGTTGGCAATAACTGTAGCGGGTAGCTCCATATAATCGTGGTGTGCCATTGGTCTAAAATCGTCGAACGGGGTAGGCATAGCGAGTGGTTGTTTTGTAGCTAAGTTGTACAAACTAATATCTACTGTTGCACCTCTGTTATGGCCACTGCCTTTGGCCGGGTTGGCGGTATAGCGTTCATCGGGCACATATTGCCACATTAATTCTGTAACGGCATAGGGGCGGTAGGCATCAAACAGAATAATACCATAACCGAGTGTAGCTAGCGAATCGGCTACAGCATGTAATGCTTTAGCTGCTGGCAATCGTAAAAGAGCTACCGGCTGTTGATAAAGTATCTTTTGAGTGAAATTATTGGTACTAGCGTAAGGCCACGGAGTCTGTAATTCTGGTATGTATTTTGTTAATGGAACCATCAGTTGGTTGCTATCTTCATTTACCGTAAGGTAATACTTCTCTATATCGCTAAGCAATAGCGTACCTCGTTCATTGGCTTGTAGATACTGCTGTTGTACTTGCGTAAATGAAGAACCTGCCAGCAAAAGCATACAAATACTCATTACAATTCGTATATTGATACATGCTTGCATATTTAAAAACATTTCGGTTGGGTAATTTGTGTTGGCTGCTATTGAGTGTAGGTCTTTTATTGACGCACGATGTTGCTGCCCGCAAACAAAAGAAACCCAAAGCTAAAACGAATAAGCAACAAAAAGATAGTAACTATCAACCAGTTGGAAAACCTGTTACGGGAATTGCCAGTTTTTACAGTCCGGGTTTCAATGGTAGGCGTACTTCAAGCGGCGAAATTTTTAGTAACGATAAGCTCACTGCAGCAAGTAACCACTTTAAGCTGGGTACTTGGGTGCGTGTTGTAAACCTGAGAACCAAAAAATCGGTGATTGTAAAAGTGAATGATCGTATGCATAAAAGTATGAGTAGAAAGGGCAGAATCATAGATTTATCAAGGGCTGCAGCGGTTAAAATTGGTATTACAGGGCGTGGTTTGGGCAAGGTTAGTGTACAAGCAGTAAAAAAGCCTAGAATTAAATAAGTGTTAATCTTGAGTATAACGTTCCATCCACCTATTTTTGCGAACTAATAAACCCATGTATATGAGGAAACTTTTGCTCTCTTTATTGACACTAGGTAGCTTGGGTAGTGCTTATGCACAAGTTACACCATTGCCTACGGCTCATAAAAAGCGTCCGACACTAGCTGTTAATTTTATTGCGAACGATTTTCGTACTGCCGCTTTAGCAAAGCAAAAATCACTTGGTTCTGTTTTAAATGATGGCAGTTGGAGTAGCCCCAACCAATTGGCTTATGGCTTAGGCGTTCAATATCTTGTAGGCTTGAGCGATCATTTAGATTTTTCTTCTAACCTACAATTATCTTTCCCTCGTTATGCTGTTCCTGGTAAGCCAACCTTTGGTCTACAAGATGGTGGCTTAACAGAGGTAGATGCTAACATTCACCTCAAGTTATTGTCAGACAAGTATCGCTTAGTACCTTATTTAAGTGCTGGTGTGGGTGCTAACTTGTATAAAGTGTATTGGGGTGCTTACATGCCATTTGGTGCTGGCTTACAGTTTGCACTCGATAAAGAAGCCGGTGTGTATGCTTTCTCAAACTTCCAGTACCGTTTAGGTGTATCTGACCTTGCGGTAAATCATTTCAACTATTCTATTGGTATTGGTGGTGCTATCGGTTCTAATAAAGAGCCTAAAGTTATTCCTCCGCCGCCACCGCCGCCAGTTGATACCGATAAAGATGGTATCATTGATGAGCAAGATAAGTGCCCAACGGTACCAGGTGTAGCTAAGTACCAAGGTTGCCCTGTGCCTGATACCGATAAAGATGGTATTAATGATGATAACGATAAGTGTCCTACCGTACCAGGTGTAGCTAAATACCAAGGTTGCCCTGTACCAGATACTGATAAAGATGGTATCAACGACGAAGAAGATAAGTGCCCAACTGTTGCTGGTGTAGCTAAATATCAAGGTTGCCCTATCCCTGATACCGATGGTGATGGTGTGAACGATGAAAACGATAAGTGTCCTAACGAAGCTGGTCCTGCTAGCAACAATGGTTGTCCTGAAAAGGCTAAGCAAATGCAAGCCAAGGTAGATATGGCTGCTAAGCAGATTTACTTCGCAACAGGTAGCAGCAAGTTATTAGCTACAAGCTTCACTTCTTTGAACACTATCGTGAAGTTATTACAAGAGAATGCCGATTTAGGCTTAGATATCGAAGGTCATACCGATAATAGCGGCAAGGCTGCTTTAAATATGAAGTTGAGCCAAGCACGTGCCGAGGCTGTAAAAGCATTTATCACTAAGAAAGGCATTGATGCAAGCCGCTTAACTGCTAACGGTTATGGCGATACCATGCCTGTAGCAGATAATAAAACAAGTGCAGGTAAGGCTAAAAACCGCCGCGTTGAGTTGAAGTTGAAGCAGCTATAAAAGAAACTTTTATATAAGAGCTAAAAAGCCGAGCATTAATGCTCGGCTTTTTTTATAAGGCTACCTATAAGAGCCATGCCTTCAATAGCGATAAATATTGTGTTTCGGGTGAAAAACTTCGATAGAAAGTTGCCACATTGGCGATATCGCTACCAACAAAATCGAAACTTGCATTGGCTGCACAAGCCTGTGCAATTGCAAAGTCAATAAACGCATAGGTCACACGTTTTTCTCTGCCCACAGTGGTTGGCGCCGCCATGTAATACCAATGTTTGTGTTCATAGGTAATCATAGCAGCAACATGCAGTAACTGGTTATCGCTATCGTAGGTAGTATATAATTGCAGCCATCCTGCTGCTAAAGCTTTATGCATAAAGCTTTTAGCGGTGTTGTAATTGCGTTGGTGATGATGTTTTTGCAAGCCTCCATATGCATTATCGTACACTTGTAACAACAAATCGATAGTGACGGTGTCATTACTTTTTTGTGGCGTTAATACGCCGCGTTGTTGCGCTTTTCTAAGGTTTTTTTTACAGGCAGTGGAGTAGTTGTTTGCTATTAATTCATAAGCTACACCTTGCGGTAAATAATAATTTGTTCGCAGTTGTTCATTTGCCGTAAGGCGTTTGGTATGTTGCCAATCGCAAGTAATATCGAGGAAGCTGAATTTGCTTTTAACCTTACGGTAAAAATCTTGCCACTGTATCGTTGCTTCAGTACTAATTACAGAGCAATAGGGGAGAAATGGAACCTGATACGCATAACGAATGAGATGCCATTTTTTTCTAACAGGTAATGCTGCTATGCCAATATAATCGCCGTATACAAAGGCTTGCCATTGTTGCTCACAAAGTATATCTAACGCCCAGCTGTACATGAAAATGTTTGTGTGCTTGCTTGTTGCAATACAAGTATCCCAACGTTGTGTATCGAGTTGATGGCGTGGTATGGCTTGCCATGTTGCTAGCATGCTATAAAAAGCTAAGCTGTGAATTTTTATGAAGCTGCAACTTGCCTAAATCAATATCGAAGGATATTGATTTAGCGAATTGTTGATTTCCAAAAACACTCTTGTAGTAATCTCTAAATACTTTACTGTATACGATTGGTATGTACACATTAGCGATGCCGCCGAATAAAGGTACTTGTATGCCTGCATCGTACAGAAAGCGACCTGTTCCGGCATTGCCATCTTTCCAAGCTTCGCCGTAGGTACCTACATCTACAAAAATGCGAAGTGGAATTTTAATAGGTAATACTTGCAATGGGTTGTAAGCGTTCGGTATATCGAATCCGGTA
>DMPB01000071.1:0-174 GCA_003456175.1 Chitinophagaceae bacterium
TTTGCCGGTGTACATTTTATGGCCGAGACTGCGAAAATTCTAAATCCGAATAAAAAGGTTTTGTTGCCCGATTTGAAAGCAGGCTGTAGCCTCGCCGATAGTGCACCTGCACCTTTATTCAAAGCATTTAAAGAAAAGCATGCCGATCATATTGTAATTAGCTACATTAACTGT
>DMPB01000071.1:395-1426 GCA_003456175.1 Chitinophagaceae bacterium
TTGTAATTAGCTACATTAACTGTACTGCCGAAATTAAAGCACTCAGTGATATTATTTGTACCAGTAGTAATGCTAAAGCAATTATCGATAGCTTACCATTAGATCAAAAAATAATTTTTGCACCCGACAAAAATTTAGGAGCATACCTAAATAAAGTTACCGGCCGTAATATGCTGCTTTGGAATGGTGCTTGTATGGTACACGAAATATTTAGCTTAGAAAAGATTACGAAGTTAAAAGTGCGTCATCCAGAAGCTAAGCTATTGGCTCACCCAGAATGTGAAGAACCTATTTTAAGAATTGCCGATTTTGTTGGTAGCACCACACAAATTTTGAAGTACGCTACAGAAGATGTAGCTAGTACCTACATTGTTGCTACTGAAACTGGCATCTTACATCAGATGCAGAAAAATAGTCCGCATAAAACATTTATTCCCGCACCACCACAGAATAACTGTGCTTGTAACGATTGCCCGTTCATGAAGCTAAATACGCTTGAGAAGCTTTATTTGTGCATGGAATACGAAACTCCTGAGATCACCATGGATGAAGCACTTAGAGTGGCTGCATTAGCTCCTATGGAGCGTATGATGGCTATTAGTAAGCAAGCCGGATTACTTGGCTAACTGTAACTGTGCAAAGCAGTAGTTATTATGTACTTGAGTTGCTGTTACTGTAACATGAATGCGTTCTTGAAATAGTGGTGCATTTACCGTAAGGGTATGGTATTCTCCATTTTCGCCGCAAGCATCGATACCTAGTGCTTCTATGCTTTCAATAAGCGCTGGTGTAAGTGTTTGACCAAGGTAACTGATACCCATAGTGGTATTACAACTTACGATAATTGTTTCAATACCTACTTCAAGCATTTCTAATACTAATGCTTTGCGATGGCGTTGCCACAAGGGTAGAACTGCGGTGAGCTGAGCTGCGGCACATACTTTTTCTTCCCAATCGCGGTGTGCTTGCAAATCAATATCTCCGAATACAGCGTGTGTAATGGCATATTGCGTTTGCATTTGCCGTAAGGC
>DMPB01000071.1:1659-2791 GCA_003456175.1 Chitinophagaceae bacterium
TAAGGCAGTTATAAAATTTGTTTCATAATCGTTCCAGCTGCTTGCAATGGTGTGTAGTGGAACTTGCATGGCTGCTGCTTGTGCTGTAAGAATTTCAAGCGGTATGCCGTGGCTGCGAGATATTTGTCCTTGTTCGTTAAGTACGTTGAGTAATACTTTTGGTGTATAGCCTTGTTGTACTGCTAGTTGCAGGGCGTAGTAACTGTCTTTACCACCGCTCCAACTACTTAAACAGTTTTGTTGGCGTAGGGTAGTTGGGTAACTTGCTTTAGCGCTTGCGTCGGCGGAGTTGGAGGTAAGATTTATAACACTGCTGTACATAATAGCCTAATTCAATATCGTTCATTTGCGTAAGTAGCTCGTAGCTAGGTGTGTATTTCACCATAAAGGTATCGAGTGTTTCACCATCTTTTAAACCTGTTACTTCTTTTACCATGCGTTTGGTGTAACGTTTTTTCACATATTTTTCTTGTTCTTCTTCTATTAACCGGCGTTGAAACATTTCGAGCTGTCGGTTACGCTTGAAACGAAACATGTTAATAAATTCTTCTAAATCAATACCTGCTGTAACTGCACCTGGCACGTATGTACTGGGTGGTGCAGTAGAGGTGCTAATGCCTGGTTTTTTGTAATTGAATACTTTGGCATATTCTTTTCTGTTCGCAATACTATCTTGCCGGTAGCTTCTATTGCGTACGGTAACATTTGGTAGCCAAGCTGCATCTACATACAAGGCAACATCAAAGTTATCGAAAAGGGTTACCGTATCGGCGAGGTAACGCATGGTGTTCTTACCCAAATAACTAAACCAGAATTGATCTTTTGGTTCTAGGGTAATGGTATATCTGCCAAAGCTATCGGTAATGGCGTACCGCTTACTACTGGTTTGAATAGTTACTGCTTCGAGTGGTTGTTTTGAAAAAAAGTCGTACACCTTGCCTTGCACCGTAATATTTTGTGCAAGCAGCGATAACGGAAGCAACGTTAGTAGGGTGAGTACAATTGTTTTCAATAGCCAATTTTATGGAACGATATTACTGCACAAAACGCTAACAAAACTTTAAAGTGGAAGGTGTAAATAATATTATAATTTTTTATAAACTATTTACACCTTACGGTAAATGTATTAACG
>DMPB01000074.1 GCA_003456175.1 Chitinophagaceae bacterium
AAGAGCCGCAATTGCGGCTCTTTTTTATTAATTGCTACTAACGGTATATCACAATAAAAAAGCTTGAATACAATTCAAGCTTTTAAGAATTTGTTCATTAATAATTTAAGCCATTTCGCTTACCCACTTATCACGTTCATCGGGGCTAAATTTCCATGGAGCAAAATTGTTTTCAATATTGCTAAAAGTGCCATTCCATTCTTGTGGTGCATTGCTTTCTTCCATAATTAAAAAGCGGCGCTGTTGTAAGATAATATCAAGCGGACTAATACTTACGGGGCAAGCCTCTACGCAAGCATTGCAGGTAGTACATGCACGTAATTCTTCTGCTGAAATATAATCGTGTAATAGGCTTTTGCCGTCGTCAACAAACTGGCCTTTATTGGCATTGATGTTCTTGCCTACTTCTTCTAATCTGTCGCGGGTTTTCATCATAATCGCTCTAGGGCTTAACTTTTTACCCGTAAGGTTAGCGGGGCACTCAGAAGTACAGCGGCCACACTCTGTGCAGCTATAGGCATCTAATAAGTTTTTCCAACTTAAATCAAAAACATCTTTTGCACCAAACTTTTGTGGTGCACCTTCTGGCGCAGGAGCATTAGCCGCAGCAGCAGGATCCATAGCATACAATACTTCGTTTTGTATGGCGGGCATATTTTGCATCTTTCCTTGAACATCTAACCTTCCATAATAAGCATTCGGAAATGCTAATAAAATATGCAAATGCTTGCTGTATGGTAAGTAGTTTAAGAAAGCAAAAATGCCAACAATATGTAACCACCAAGCAGCACGTTCTACGAATATTAAAGTGTCGGTACTAAAACTATTGAAAGCAGGTACAAGTAAGTTACTAACCCATAAAGTGCCTGTGGCAGTATAGTGTTCACTGCCTTGTGCTTGCAATACTTGGTCGGCAGCATTCATACTTAAAAACAAACTCATAAGTACAATCTCGGTCACTAAAATATAGTTAGCATCGCTACGTGGCCAGCCGGCTAAATCGTTGCTTAGAAAGCGTTTTAGTTTCAATACGTTTCTCCGCACTAAAAACACGATACATACCACCAATACCAAAGCGGCTAAAACCTCAAAGGCATTGATTAAGAAATTGTATAAACCTTGCGGTAAAAGTTGTAAAAACAGGCGGTGCTTCCCTAACAAACCATCGAGCACAATTTCTAGTACTTCAATATTGATGATGATGAAGCCTGCATAAATAATGAAGTGCATCAGTGCAACTGGCACATTCTTGAACATTTTCTTTTGTCCGAGTGCTAGTAGCACCACATTTCGCCAACGAACATTGGGTTGGTCGTTCAAATTTTCATCACGACCTAAAAGAATATTTCTACGAATTTCACCCGCCTTTTTGGCGAATAAGTACACAGAAACTGCTAGGAGTGCTATAAAAGCCACAATAGATACTATGTGCATACGGCTTGCATTAATGGCTGCTAAAATAAGGCATTAGGTGGCTGCACAACCATTACGTTTTAAGTTGTTAATTTGAAGCAGCTAAATTTGAGCATGAAATCTAAAAACTGCATACTAACCCAAGCCGATGCTGCCAGAAAAATGCAACGTATGGCGCTGGAAATTGTAGAACAACTGCACAACGAAACCAATCCCATATACATTATTGGTGTACGTAGTAGCGGTACTATTATAGCCAAGCATATTGCTGCATTAGTACAGCCACATTTTCGGCAAACTATTACCGTATTAGAGGTGCAACTCCCCAAACATCAGTTTGGAGAAGTTCAATTATCGGCAACCCCAGATTTTAATGGCGCTAATATTATTGTAGTAGATGATGTGGCTAACAGTGGAAGCACATTAATGTATGCATTAAAACCACTTTTAGCATACTATCCTAAGCGTATTCAAACCCTAGTTTTAGTGGAGCGTATGCACAAACTATTTCCTATTAAGCCCGATTATGTGGGTATGAGTATTGCTACTACGCTAGAAGACCACATTACCGTAGAAGTGCATGGCGATGTGGTAGAAGGAGCCTATATTTAATCATTCCATTTACGTAAGTACAACTTTTAAAAGCAAATACATTATGAATGCAACAATTGAAAACAATGTGAATGCCTGGTTGCAAGGTAACTACGATGAAGCTACAAAATCGGCCATTCGTGCTTTGCAAAGCAACGAAAATGAACTAGCCGATGCTTTTTATAGAAGTCTAGAATTTGGCACAGGTGGTCTTCGCGGTATTATGGGTGTTGGTACCAACCGCATGAATAAATACACGGTGGGTATGGCTACACAAGGTTTTGCCAACTACCTAAAGAAAACGTACGGAGATGCACCTGTGCGTGTTGTGATTGGTCATGATAGTAGAAATAACAGTCGCTTTTTTGCGGAAACAACTGCTAATGTATTTGCAGCAAATGGTATTCAGGTGTTTTTATTTGAGGCACTTCGCCCAACGCCTGAATTGAGTTTTGCTATCAGACATTTAGGCTGCCAAGCAGGTGTAGTATGTACTGCAAGCCATAATCCTAAAGAGTACAACGGGTATAAAGCTTATTGGAACGATGGCGGACAATTAGTGCCTCCGCACGATAAAAACGTAATCAAAGAAGTAGAAGCTATTACGAATGTAGATGATGTAAAATGGAGTGGTGGCGAAGCTAACATTACACTCATTAGTAAGGAGCTAGATGAGGCTTATTTACATATGCTCAAAGGGTTAAGCGTATATCCAGAAGTGGTAGCACAACAGCAAAATTTAAAAATAGTATACACGCCAATACATGGTACCGGTATTATGTTGGTGCCACAAGCATTAAAAGCTTTTGGTTTTACTAACGTGCATATTGTAGAAGAACAAAGCACCCCCGATGGCAACTTCCCAACAGTAATATACCCCAACCCCGAAGAGAAAGATGCCATGAATATGGGGCTACAAAAAGCAATTGCCTTAGACGCCGATATTCTTTGCGGTACCGATCCCGATGCCGACCGTGTAGGCATTGGTGTGAAAAATCATAAAGGCGAATGGGTGCTTATGAATGGTAATCAAACATTAGTACTTGCTTTTGCTTACATGATTGAAGCCCGCAAATCAAAAGGTATTGCAAAAGCCAACGATATGGTTGCGAGTACTATTGTAAGTACTGAAATGGTAAAAACAATTGCCGAAAAAAACAATGTACACTTCCATCAGGTGCTTACCGGTTTTAAATGGATTGCAGAACTGATTAAAGAAAAAGAAGGTGTTGAAGATTTTATCGTAGGTGGCGAAGAAAGCTTCGGACTCATGATTGGCGATAAAGTGCGTGATAAAGACAGCATAAGTGCTGTTGCACTTTTATGCGAAATGGCTGCTTACGAAAAAGCTAATGGCCGCAGTTTATACGATAAACTGATTGATTTATATATACAATATGGCTTTTATTGGGAAGAGCTTATCAGCATCACCAAAAAGGGCATGAACGGCCAGCAAGAAATTGCTGATATGATGGAAGGTTATCGTAACAATCCACCAGCCGAAATTAATGGTAGCAAAGTGGTTACGCTGCTCGATTATCAACTGCAAGTAGGCAAAAACTTACTTACAGGCGAGTCGTATTCATTAGCATTGCCTAAGAGCAACGTATTGCAGTTTATTACCGCCGATGGTAGCAAAATTTCTGCCCGCCCAAGTGGTACCGAACCTAAAATCAAATTTTACTTCAGCGTTAACGCACCGCTAGCTAATAAAACCGATTTTGATACCGTGTATGCACAACTTCAAGCACGGATTGCTGGCATTATCAGCAGTATGAACTTGAAGTAGTCAAAATACATTCAAATATTGATAGCCGTGTATAACTTTTTACACGGCTATTTTTTTGCCCAAAAAGCAAGTAACCTTACGGTAAATGAAGCCGCAATAAGTGCATTTTGTGTTGCACACAAGAGCATTTCGCCTAATGGCGATGGGTAAATGCTGTATGTAAGTTGATTATCCAATAATGCTTCCGTTAGGTAAGGGTTGATCGGGTTGCAGTAAAACTACAGCATCGTTACTATCGTACACACCCAACACTAAACATTCGCTGAAAAAATTGGCTATTTGCTTCACCGGAAAGTTAATAATAGCTACTACTTGCCTACCAACAAGTTGCGTTGGCTGATAATGTGTAGTTATTTGTGCCGATGATTTTTTAATACCAATGGTGCTACCAAAATCAATCTCGAGTTGATATGCCGGCTTTTTAGCTTTTTCAAAAGGCACTGCGGAAAGTATGGTACCAACTCTTACATCGAGTTGATGGAAAGTATCGTAAGTGGTAGGTGCTTTCATAGTATGCTATAAAGTTGTTGTAAAAATACAATCCACCTTCATTTCTGCGTTAAATGGCGTACTTTTGCGGCCTGAAATTAAAGTTAATATGAGCAACAGAACATTTACAATGATTAAGCCCGATGCTACTAGCAAGGGTTATACAGGTGCTATTTTAGATCAAATTATTAAAGCTGGCTTTAGCATTAAAGCAATGAAGTGGACTCGCTTAACGCAAGCACAAGCTGGCGAATTTTATGCTATTCATAAAGAGCGCCCCTTTTATGGTGAATTGGTTGATTTTATGAGCAGTGGTCCTATTGTTGCTGCTATTCTTGAGAAAGATAATGCAGTAGCCGATTTTCGTAAGTTAATTGGTGCTACTAACCCTGCACAAGCAGAAGAAGGTCCTATTCGTAAACAATTTGCTAGCTCTGTTGGTGAAAATGCTGTACACGGTAGCGATAGCGATGAGAATGCTGCTATTGAAGGCAACTTTTTCTTCTCTGGTTTAGAGCGTTTCTAAAGAAAGATAATATGATTGAACGCCGCTGCACCGTTGGTGCAGCGGCGTTTTATTTAACCTGAAAAAAGTTGTTAATCACCGCTTAAAACGTTAATAAAATAAGGATTGCTTTAACAAACGTTTGCAGCTGGCATGGTTTTTATTACATTACAAACGTTTTTTAAGGGTTTAGGGTTGAAAAGGGGGCTTCCATTCTTGGTTGCCCCCATTTTTATATTTACCTTAAGGTTATTTTATTGTTATTACAAATAAAAGAGGCTACCCTTGCGGGCAGCCTCTTCACAGGAAAATTCATGAGGTGAATCCGTTTCCTTATTTATTCCCTGCTACTAAGGTTACTGTTTGGAATTGTTGTGTTGGTGATACTACATTTAGTTTGTACATACTGCTATTGAGCTTACCTGGCACTTGAACACGTATGGCATTGCGACCACGATATGCTGGTGCTAGTTGTTGATGTATAACCACACCGTTCATATCAGTTACACGAATAGTTACCATTTCTTCGGTGTTACTATTAAATTCTGCAACACAAGCTCCATTGAATGGATTAGGTTGTGCTACCACCGGAGCCGTTACTATTACCGGCGGCGCTTGTTGTGAACGTGTTTGTACAAAAGCCACATCATCTACCTCTAAGTACAAGGCTTTTTTATAGTATTCTGGATATTTGATTAAGAATACAACAGAGGTAACATCGCTAGCATCGAATGCGTTGCGATACGCAATAGAAGTAAGCTCTGCAAAGTTGATAATGTAATCTTGCATATCTTCTCCCACAGTAATTTCTTTGGTATACTGATGAATGAAGTTTTGCACTGATTTTTTGGTGATACGCACTTGTAATGTAACGTTACCCTTGGCTTTGAATTTGATAGCTTTAAAGTTATTCAAATTGAGTGGTGAGCCATCTACAGTTGCTAACTTATAAACCGATACATCGGAACGACGTAAAGCTGTAAAGTTGATAGCAAAACCTCGCATTAACTGTAACTCGTTGTTGGGGTAGTTTCGATTGGCATTGTTTTTAACCGTCCAACTATTCATGATAACATCTTCACGCTTATAGTCGGTAGACCAACGCGTATCGGCAGCATAGGTATGATCTACAACTACACGATTGATACTGAAATCAACAGATTGCTCTAAATGATCAAACACTTGTACATTCACTACATTGGTATTGCCTGGTTGTAATGTACCACGAATGTTTTGCGTACGCTTATCTACATTCTCGTTAGGACGCGTATACAATGTAATGTTATACGGTGTGCTTGTTGGCAAATTATTGGTTACATAGAGTTTAAGCAAGTTGGCAGAACGTTCTACCTTATTGATGAATACACTTGGTACTACATTATCACGAATTGGCTGCTCTAGTTGATAACCTTGTTGTCTGAATACATTCAAGATTTTGCCTACCAATTCATTGGTTACAGGGCCATCGCTACTCCACACTTGATAATTATAAAGCGTATCGGCACCTGCTGCGGCTGTTGCTCTCCAATCGGCCTGAATGCGTGCTACACGACTATTTCCACTGATGGCAATAGAGAAAGAAGTTGCATATTCATACACACCATCTTTACGAAGCATCATCATTCTTCCAAAATTGAAACCATCAACTTCATATGCAACAATATTTTTGATTACAGAACCAACTACTCTATCACAAATTGCTTTAGTATGATCGTAAGGCTTTACTCTTGTTTTCATTACAAGTACCGATGCAGCATTACTGTTATCGCTACGCAAAAAGTTAACGCCTTCTACATCTATAGCATTGGTAAAACTTAATAAGTGTACAGGTGTACTAACCTTACGGGTAAAATTACCTGTAACACTTGTAGGAATATAGTTGATGAGGGCTAGTGCCCCATTTCTTGAAGCATTACGTTGTGCAACTTGATTTTTATAATTGCTTACCAAGTTAGCATCAAGTACATCTTCGTTCGGTACATACTTACCATCATTTTTAATAAAGCTGTATCTATACTGACTAATAGCATCGCCCAAGCTTATAGATTCTAACCCACCATCACCGGCATTCGATGCTTCAGTCCAATTCATAGTTAACCAACGATTACAAGTAGTGCAAGCATTAGGGTCGCTAGATTTGAAAGAGAAGACAAGATCATTGAAATCGTTATCACCATTAGGAGCATCTTCCCAAGCCATCATGTAACTGTTACTGGTACTATCATAAAACTGAACTAAGTACTTGTTACCAGTAGCACTGTTTGTTGGGTTTAATGCAGGATTAGAGTAGAACACATTGGTACCATCACCAACCGCATTTAAACTAGTGTTATAGCCATTTTCAACCAACACCCAACTAATGCTTGTTCCAGCATTGAAGGTACCTAGCTCAACAGTGGTTCCAGTGCTTAAACCACCACCATTAGCCACATCTGTAGCATTAGGAAATATCAATCTTATTTGCGATTTATCAGGAGCAACTGTAGGAGGATTACTAGTAGGGTATGTAAAATATCCTAATGCATTTGTTTTAGTAGTACTTTGTTGCACAAATGCTACTGATACTACTGTTGTTGCTGTAATCGTTAAATCATTAGTAGTACAACTTAATAAAGATGGTCGTAAACTAGGAACTGACTCACCCTCTGGCAATGAAGTTGTAATTTTTTGCTTTGCTTCAGGCGTAACAGGTGTTGTAGTGGTATCTGTTGGTGTACCTTTTTCATCGGTTGGTATGGTTGGAATTTCACCTAGTGGCTCAATTGCATTTGAACCTGTAACCTTGGCTACACCGGTAGTTGCTATCAAATCAATACCACCAGCAGTGCCGCCATCGGCCGTGTTGGTAGGATAGTTAGTGCTATTGGTAAAATCAGAAATTCGTGTTGAATCTGCTAAACCTCTAGAAGCAACAGGCACAAAGTCGGGTGGTAATATCACATAGCCATAAATATTTTGATTTACAGCAATATTGAAATCAGATAATCTAAAATAAACACCACCTAAATTTTGAGTTAATGCAGCACTTGCCAATAAATTGGTTTGTGCCTCTTCTTTTCTCAAAACCACAAAGCTTTTTGGGCTACCAGATCCATATAAATCAGTTGTACCATACGAACCTGAACCAACTCTAATAACCCTACTAAATCTGGTAGGATTACCACTGCCATCTACTTCTAAAATAACACTAATGGCAAATGCATCGTGGGCATTGTTAACTCCACGCTCAAATAAGGCAAAACCCGCCTGCGTAGGACTATTTACTTTTAAACCATTCTTAAAAATTACATCTACACGTTCAATGTTATTGATGTTACCATCGCCATTACCAGTGTTACAAAACAAATTATCAGTACCTGCATTAAAACCCAGCGTTCCATTAAACAACGTTGCCATATCATCTTCATACGGCCTTACAATGTTAAACACTTGCGGCGTGGTATTGCTAGTGTGGGTACCTTCTAAAAACACAAGTTGGCGAGCACCAGTAACACCAGTATTATTTACACGTCTGAAAACTACCTGCTGTGTACCAACAGGCAAGAACGAATGAGATATACTCGCAGCCGTAAAAGAACTAACACGCAGCTCATTGTTACTGCTACCACTAGCAACACCATAGTTAAAAGTGGCATTGGTATACACCAGTCCGGGGGTTGATGGTTTTGTGCCCGAATACGTTCGTGTTTCAACGGTTGATTGATACGATTGTGCAATAGCAGTAATGTTTGTTTGTGAATATGCAGTTACTGATTGCAACAACATGCTAACAACGTAGCATAATAAGAATATCCCAATTGGAGCTTGGCTAGTTTTAGGATACGGCAATGAAATGCCCTTCGGCTTAGCGATAGGTTTCATTTTTCGAAGGATTAGATTAATGAATAAATGCGGAAATCGGATTACAGTGTGAAAGTAACGTATATCTCTCTAGCATCCTAAATTTCAAAGACTTCAACATACCCTAAAAAGACATTTCCACAAAAAAGCCAGCATTAAAAATGCTGGCTTTCAATAGCTATAATTTAAAATGATTTATAACTTCTGTAAAGGCAAGACCCGTGTTTCTCCTTTTGCATCTACTACATGTAAGTAGTAAGTACCTTGCGGTAAATGCTTAACTGCCATACTTATACTTGTGTTATTACCATTTACAACAGTAGCACCACTTAACAAGCTTACGCCTTGTATATTACGCAATTGATATTGTAATTTACCGTAAGGTATAGTATTAGGTACTAGCAATTGTACATAATCGTTTGCAGGGTTAGGTAACAATTGAAACTTACCACTAGCTTGATGTAAAACTAAAACTGTGTTGCTTACGCTAAACTTACCATCTTTATCTAACTGTCGTAACCGATACCAAACTTTATCTGCTTTAAATACATCCGTAAAGTTGTAGCTCAATGGCTGCGTACTATAACCTGTAGTTGCTTTCGATGGTACAAATGCAAAGGCTTTAAACACAACACCATCGGTACTACGTTCTACTTCAAAACCTTTGTTATTGCTTTCACTCAACGTTTTCCATTGCAGTAGGGTTTTGTTACTTGTAGTAGTTGCAACAAGTTTATCCATTACAACAGGCAAAGTACTAAACGATTGATATTGAATAGTGAAAGTACCATTGTTGTTACCATTATCCCATCCATACACACGTACATAGTAAGTTTGTCCGGGTGTTAACCCACCTCTGCGAAGTATTTCTAAACCACCTGCGAAAGAAGTGTCTACACAAATGCCTTGTTGCGTTAAAGCAGTGCAAGTTCCACCATACAAAGCAACAACCGCATCGAATGGTGCAGCACCTTGAACAGTAATGATAGCACTATCGCCAACAGCAGTGAATTGATACCAAACATCGTCATCAGCTGTACCTGCAGCAGGTACACAAGCCGCAACACCTTGTGAAGCTCCAGCATTAACAGTAGTTCCATTAACAACATTACCTGCAGTAAGTGTTGTTGCTGAATTACAAAAATCGTTCGCAGGACCAGCAATTGTTGTAAATGATGTTGCCGTAATTACGCAACCTACTGCATTACCTGCTGTATTTTTAGGTTGTATGTACCAATGATAGGTGGTGTTACCTAAAGTATTATTTACTTGTGCAGAAAGACTATTCACAATACTACCAATACTATCGTAAGTACTGCCACCATTACTACTCCAGAATAGTCCGTATGATGTAGCACCCGGTACAGCACTCCAAGATACTACTGGAGGTAAATTAACGCCAGTTGCTAAATTAGCCGGACTCACATTGGTTGCACAAGCAGGTATTTGTGTTATTGGCATTGATATACAATAAGCACCAGATGCACCATTCACACCATCGAGCATGAAATAGTAAGTAACACCTGCTGTTAGTATGGGTGTTTGTAACACTACTGAATCATTGGTAGTTAAGTTAAAGCCGTTGTTGGTATTCACTACTTCTGTAAGTGTTAAGCTAGGGCATGTACCACTTGCAGTATAGGTAGCCAACCATCCAAACAACCCTGTACCAGCACCATCTGGGCGTTTAAGCTTTACTTCTACCCTGCCGTTAGCTGTAGCAACATATCTAAACCAAACAGTGTTATTGGGTGAACTTTGCGAAAATGCAGGATCTCCGGTTGCTGTAGCACAAACAGTTGTTCCGCAATAATTGGTAACGCCTCGTGTTAAGGTAATAGCATCGCAAACAGCATCGTTAGGTGTGCTTGTAATTACTTCGGCACTCACGCTATTACTGTAAGCAGTATCATTAGTATTGCTACACACTACAC
>DMPB01000076.1:0-2886 GCA_003456175.1 Chitinophagaceae bacterium
AATCCCACACAAAAACTCGCTTGCTAATAGCTGCCCAACCTTCAAGATGAGATCTGAAGGCAGCAGCCGATGGCTCTGTAGCTAAAGGTTTGGTTCTATAAGCATCTACACTACTTAATATGGGTATTACATTATTGGCGGGGCTGGTTACACGCGGTGGATTACTAGCATACAAATACGCCAAGGTGGTGAATTGTTTATCAGGAAACGCTTTTGCAACTTCATTCACGAAGCGTAGTAGCGTACCAGTTGGCCCACCCTCAATGTTATCAATAGCTTGTGCTTCGGGTGTTTGTGTATAGCGGGCATCGTCGTTAATACTAATGCTCCAATAGGTAGCATCCGGATTTTGTTCGAATGCCTTACGTAAATAATCAATGGTAATTTTGAGTACTTCTTTGTTTGAAAAATCTGGTTGTGCAGGGTTACGCTTACCATTAACCAATGCAAAATATTCAGGATGTGATGCAAAGTATTTTTCAGGCGGTAATATCTTATTCATTTTATGGCCCCACAAACCCCATAAATCATCTAACCGATGTAGTTTATGCCAATCTAAAAATTCATCTTCTACAGTTGCCGGAAAGTACACTTGCCTAAACTGCATAGCCGGCGCTTGCACATCTTCAATGCCTTTAGGTATACTTAACGATGGATTTACAGCAATGTAAGGCCGCTCATTACTCCATTTTTTACAACCAAAATAAGTATCCAATAATGTGTATACAGCATAAATAATACCTTTACCACTACCGCCTTTTAGATACATATTATTGTTATCGGTAGCAATTAATAAGGCCTCAGGTGCTAATTTTTTACTGTAAAATTTAGAACCTCTGTAGGTATCGCCAACGTAAATACCGGCCTCGCCTCTAAAGCTTGTTTCTTTTTCAATTAAAGGTTGAACGCCAGCTATAAGTTTAATGTATCGTTGCAATATTGTTGCTGCTTTTTGCTCATTCGCTGTAGGCTTATTCGGAATTACAATATTCATTTGAGCCTTTCCTTCGCTCACTAACAATATTTGCCCTTTAGCTTTACAGCCAGCTACTAACAAAAACAGATATAAAAAAAGGCTTATGAATACATATTGTTTCATAAGCCTAAGATAGGTTGTTAATATGGATAATAACGTTAGAACTTACGTAAAAACTGTACGAATATATCGTACTGATTTCTGAACGTACCTGTTCCTTTTTTCTGATTAAACCAGTTACCGTTAATGCTCAGTGTATTGCGATATGCAAATACTTTTTGATAGCCTACACCAATGTTATACGTTGGATTACCTAAGTTAGTTGGCAATAATTGGTTACGACTAAATTCATCGGGACTGTTACCGTATCCAAATGTTGCACTCAAAAAATCGCTTTTATCGTTTAAGTATTGCCTTGCGGTAAATTGTGCCGCGAAGTAATTTTGGCCTTGTGCAGTAATGGTATAACCTTTAATGTTAGCCCAAAAATCGCCATAAGATCTTGCAACACCTGCAAGAATAGATACTGATGTTGTATTAAAATTCGGGAAGTTTAGATAACGAATACCCAATTCACCTTCCCAACGCTTAGGGAAATTTCTATAGATAGAGTAAGCTAGTTTCAATTGAGGGAATACCAACTCGTTAGCTAAACCAACGTTACCATAACTCGTATATTTTTTGTTGTGGTTATAATAGGTTTCGAGTTCTACTTGTATACCTGTACCCACTGCACGGCCTGCATAGTTTAAACGACCACCAACAGTGCCCTTATTATTTTTTAAGAAACGCACATATTGTATCGTAGCAATATTAGCCCTAGAGCGCTGCAAGTTATCATCTTCAATGGTGCTGTATAAAAACTGAAATCCTAATTGATTTCTAAAGGTTCTACTCAATAAATAGTTGGTATAATCGATATAGTTGATATTAAGCGGATTACGCTTGAGTACACTATCTGCTGCTTTAAAAGCGGTATCGAATTGGTTACGCTTTTCGTAGATAACAGCACGCTTTAGCGTAAAGAAATCGTTCTCTGGAAAATAGCCAAGTGCTTTGTTGGTATAAGCGAGAGCACTATCAAGTTGCTCAGACTGAATGTAAGTGTTAGATAAATAAGCCAATGCATTCGTGTCTTTAGGCGCAATATCTAATACCTTTTTAAACTCGCTAATAGCACTATCTGAACGACCTTCATTATTGTACTTTCTACCACTAGCAAGCAATTGTTCAATATAGGCCTGACGCAACTTAACATTGTACGGATAACGACGTACTAAATCAGATGTAATTTGGTAGGCATTCTGGAAATCTCTCATATTCTCGAGAATGGCACTCTTTTTCACTAACAAATCTTTATTGTTAGGGTACATGAGCAAGCCTTGTTCAACAACATTCAAAGCACTATCGTAATGCTTGGTTGCTATTTCAATGTTAGCTAGGTAGTTAATAGCATCTAAATTACTCGGACGTAATCCTACTACGGCTTTAAATTGTTCTCTTGCATCATCGAATTCTTCTGCTTTCATCATTAATCTTCCATAATCCATTTTTTGATCAATGAATGTATTCAGGTAGCGTTCATTATCAGGATAACGTACCATCAAATCGTACATAATCATACTGGCTTCTTCATACTTTTCATACTCAGAAAGTATAGCAGACTTCTTGAACAATAAAAACGGATCGTCAGGATAGTAAGTAAGTGATCTATCTACTAACGCTACTGCCTCATCATACTTTTTCTGGCCAGCTAATATGTTGATGCTGTAGTTCATTGCCATAGGATAGCTTGGATTCACTTCTAATACCTTTTGAAAGGTAAGCAAAGCACTATCCATATCCATTGATTGTAAATACTGACGACCGGCAAGCGTTTTTAATTCTAGAAACGTTTCTTGGTTATCGGC
>DMPB01000076.1:3119-3404 GCA_003456175.1 Chitinophagaceae bacterium
AGCTGTTGGCGATTGTTTCCAACGGCGTTCTGCTAATTCAGCAGCAGCACCATAGCGTTCTAATTTGGTTAAGTTATCAATCTTGCGATTAATCAAATCTCTATCATTCGGATAGTAACGTAAGGCTCTGTTCGTCCAATTCAAGCTTTCATCGTACAGGCCTCTTTGGAAGCTCAATGAAATTACATAATTCAAGGCATCTCTATTAGAAGGATTACGTTCTAGTACAGATTGAAACTGTATGTAAGGGTCGGTACCCATGTAGTACCTACCAGCAGCCATACA
>DMPB01000076.1:3639-12548 GCA_003456175.1 Chitinophagaceae bacterium
AGTACCTACCAGCAGCCATACGTAACTCGTTATTGATGGTTCTTATCTTAGCATCACCGGGGAACAAACTCATCATTTTTTGTGAGAGTTCAATAGCTTCGGGATAACGCTTGAGCTCTTCTAACAATCCAACTTTACGTAAGAGCATCTCATAATCGTTCGGGTTAGAAATCAATGCTCTATTTACAAATGCTAATGAATTTTCGTAGTTACCACTCCGAATTTCAATATTGGTGATAGCTTCAAGAGCTTCTTTATTACCAGGCGATAGTTCTAATATTTTTTCATATTCATATCTAGCCCTAGCCATGTTGCCTTGTTTCATATACATGGCAGCATGCTCAATTTTATAAGAAGTGTAGTATCGTAAGAGTACGGTATCTTCTGGATATTTATTTACCAAACGTTGAGCGTAGTTATCGCTATATCTGTAATACTTTAACGTTTCTAGAATGGCGAGTTTTTTCAGCATAAACTCTCTATCGTTAGGAAAAAAGTATAACCCATCATCAGCATAACAGAGCGCCTCTTGATTGCGGCCAATTTTGAGTTCCATATTCATGGCAGCTAAGTATGCTTCACGATAGCGTGGCACTTCATGCAACACATATTGAAACTCTAAACGTGCACTATCAAACTGATTTACCTGTACGTATGCTCTACCTAATAAGAAGTGTAAGTCTACATAATCAGGGCGCTTTTGTAAGCCCTGCTTACTTACTTGTATAGCCTTATAATAATTACGATTATTGTAATGTAGCTGAGCCATTTCCAACAATTCGTCGGCATTGGTTCGTTTAGTTTTAACAAGCTGTGCATAGCTATTATCAGCACATAATGTGGCCATTAAACACAACAATATGGCTAGTAGTTTGAACCTCATTAAAAACGCTTTTCCGGGGTACTTCATTTGCCGTAAGGCAAACTTTATAATTTGGTTATTGGTTGCAATAATAAAACAACTGTACGTTGCTTCGGGCTATTGGAAATTAAATTTTAGCTCATGGGTAGTTTATCAACAGTTAGGTAGTACTTACGTAAATATATTGCTTAGGTGGCATTCGCATTGGTAATTTTTGGCTGCCCAAAACCTTGCCGCTGCATATTACCCCAATTGGCCTTTTTGTTTGTGATAAAAAACCAATATCCTCTAATGGCGAAAAATACGATTAATGGGTGATACATAACCGGCTCTAAGAATGCCATTGCACAAATACCTACTACCTCACGCCATGTTTTGTAGTGCCTAAAAGTCATTTGATCCCACAAAATGGCAAGTGTAGCCACCATTACTGCATACCAATATACAAATACAATAAGGATAATGGCAAATGGCCAGTTAATTTGGTTGGTGCTAATAATGTATAAGTAGTAAAGAATACCGGTAAATTCTACAATGGGTGCCAAAAATTCGTACAAAAAAGTGTATGGAAATACAATCATACCCATTCGGCCATATTCTGGATTGAGAAGTACTTTTCTGTGAATACTCATTACCTCAAATAATCCTCTACCCCAACGGGTACGCTGGCGGCTAAATACTTTCATGTTCGGCGGCCCTTCTGTCCAGCACTGGCTGGTAGGTATGTAACGAACTGCGTATTGCAGCTTGTTATCCATCATGTAGGTAGCCATACGGGTTACCATATCCATATCTTCTGCAAAGCTCTTACCATCGTAACCACCTGCTTTAATGGCAATTTCTTTATCAAACAATCCTAACCCACCCGATACGTTGGGCACCGAATTGATAAAACTCCAACCCATTTTGCCAAGTACATAAGCTCGTACATATTCCATCTCCTGAAAGCGAGGCAAGTACTTTTTAGGCGGGCGCACCCTTGTGATTACCCCTTCATCTACCTCGCAACTATTGGCAATACGAAGTGTTGCACCCGATGCAATTACCCTTCTGGTATCTTCTACAATATGCCTGAAACCACACTCTGGGCAAGGCTCTCCAATTTCACGGATTTTCTTAGCCTCTTCATCCATAAAAGGCTTAATCATGCGAAGTAGGGTATCTTTTTCTATGATACAATCTACATCGGTACATAAAAAATAGTCGAAAGCGCTTGCGTTAATGCCTGCATTAGAACCATCGGCCTTACTCTTACCATTTTCTTTATCAATAACAAGCAGCTTTTCGTAAGCTCGGTCGGTACTTTTAAAAAAACGTTTAACTGGCTTGGTTTGAATACGTTCGTTGTAAGCAAAATCTACCTCTACCAGTTTAAATTCATTGATCATTTTTTCCAGTGTATCATCGGTGCTACCATCGTTAATGATAATTACCTCATACTTAGGATAATTCAATGTCATTAAACTACGTACATTGGTAATAATGGTTACACTTTCATTAAAGGCAGGTGCAATTACCGAAATACCAGGAGCTAAAGGACTTTCAACAAGTTTGTCATAGTCTACATACAAGCTTTTCTTTTTATGTAGCGATATGGCTATGAACGAAAAAATAGCTAGCATCCCGTATACCAAAAGCATGCTTACGCCATATACGAATACAAAGCCCTCGTAAAACCATCGTATATAATCCCAAAAACTTGAATCTTCGTACATAGTATGTTAAGCTGTTTGTGCGATTGATTTATTTTTTTTTGGCAGTTTAACCTGTTTTGCAACACTAATGATAGCAGCTACTTTAGTACTATCAACATCGCCAAGTGATGGTTTTTGCTTTAAGGTATCGCCAAAACCAAAACGCTCCATATTACCCCATCGTGGTTCAATATTGAATAAATAATGTACGTAGCCCCTTAGCGAGGCAAATGTTACTAGAGGCCAATACAATATAGGTTCAATTAACGACACTAATAACAGCGTGAACAGTTCGGCTTTTTGATCTTTGGCCCTTACGGTAAATTGATCCCAAAGTAAGGTTATAGCTGTATGTAATACACTAAACACATATATCCATAAAGCGAGTAAACCTAAATGTTGCCACTGAACAAAACCAATAGCCGCCATTACGAGGTAAAAAACAGTAACCAAAGTGTACATGATCGGTGCCAAAAAATCGAAAAAGAAATTATAAGGTAATATCAACCAACCAAAACGACCGTATTTGAACTTGAACATTTCAGCTTTATGCAGCAGCATCATTTGGGCAAAACCTCTACTCCAACGGGTTCGCTGCCGCACAAATACTTTAAGCGATTGTGGCGCTTCCGTCCAACATAAGGTTTCAGGTATATAACGAACTGCATACTTGATATTAAAATCGTGTGCCCAACGAATCATGCGGAGTAATATTTCCATATCCTCTCGCAAGTTTTTAGGATCGTAACCACCCACTTGAATGGCAATTTCTTTATCCATCAATGCTAGTGCACCTGAAATGCTTGGCACTGCATTCATTAAACTAAAGGCAGTTTTTTGTATGATATAGGTTTTTAAATACTCAATTTCCTGAAAACGAATCAGTGGATTATTACTACTGTTTACTTTAACAATGCCATACTTATCGGTTTCGCAACCATTTACCAATCGTAAGTTTGCCCCAACTGCCAGTACCCGAACATCATTTTTTTGTTCCATGATGGGTTTCATCAACTTCACTACGGCATCGTGCTCTAGAATACAATCTACATCGGTACAAAGTACGTAAGCATTTACCGCAAGGTTCAAACCAGCATTCGTAGCATCGGCCTTACAATTGCCATTTAGTTTGTTAGCTACCACTAGCGCACTGAATGCAGGATTGGTGCTTTTATATACACTCGTTACGGGTTGTGTTTTTATACGTTGGTGATAGGTGTAACTCACCGGAACCAGTTCGAACTCCTCAATCAACATTTCTAATGTAGCATCGGTACTACCATCGTTCACAACAATAATTTCAAGCGAAGGATAGTTCTGTGCTAATAAGCTACGTACATGGGTTACCACAGAGCGTTGTTCGTTGTAGGCAGGCGTAATAATAGAAACGCCAGTCATTAATTTGGTGGTTACCAGATTATCGAAGCGGGCCCTTGCGGTAAATGTGTACTTTTTTATAGAGAAATAGGCTAGTATAGTAAGTATTGTTGATATGATGAACGTGACAATACAGTAGCCGAGCAATGGGTACTCTATGTACTCCAATGCTAACAGCAAATAATCCCATATCGTTAATACATCTTTCATTTAAATTACTACCTAGCAGTTTGTGTTAGCAATGTTCCACTATCATCGTTGGTATTGAAACCTTTACGTTGCATGTTGCCCCATCCATGTTTTTTACCCGTAAGGTAATACCAATAACCTCTTAAAGAGAAAAACATAATGAGGGGGTGATATACAACCATTTCAAATAATGGCATTACGCACAAACTAAATACTTCACGCCAAGTTTTGTAGGTTCTGAAAGTTACTTGATCCCAAAGTATAGCCAAAGTACTTACCATTACAGAATAAGTATATACGAATACTAGTAAAATGATGGCAAATGGCCAGTTGATGAGGCCGAACAGCGTCATAACAATGTAGTATACCAATCCTAAAAATTCAATCATCGGTGCTAGCAATTCAAAGAAGAACGCATAGGGAAATACTACCCAACCCATTCTGCCATAACTATTGCTAAACATCATGGGAAAATGAAATGCTTGTAGCTGAGCCAAGCCTCTCGCCCAACGTGTACGTTGACGACTAAAAACTTGTACAGTTTCGGGGCCTTCCGTCCAACAAAGGGTTATCGGTATGTGGCGAATAGCGTATTCAATTTTTTGATCGCAGCAATAACGTATCATTCGATACATCAGCTCCATGTCTTCTCCGAAGCTGCTAGCATCATAACCACCTGCCTTTACAGCAATTTCACGGTCGAACATACCTAAACCACCAGATACGTTGGGTACACAATTCACAACATCCCAACCCATTTTACCAAGTACAAAAGCACGCAGATATTCCATTTCCTGAAAACGAGCCAACCATTTTCTAGGCGGACGAATACGTGTAATTACACCATTATCTACCTCGCAACTATTACTCATACGTAAAGTTGCACCAGCCGCAATTACGCGATATTTTTCAGAGGATATAAGCGGTTTTACTAGTTTTAAAAGTGCATCTTTTTCTATAATACAATCTACATCGGTACACATAAAGTAAGCAAAAGATGCCACGTTAATTCCGGCATTCACAGCATCGGCCTTACTCTTACCATTTTCTTTATCTATTACTATTAATCGACTATAAGCAGGATTGGAACTTTTGAAAATACGCTGAACAGGTCTAGTTTTTAAGGTAGCATTATAGGCGAAATCTACCTGCACCAATTCAAACACCGCCACCATTTTAGCCAAAGTATCATCTGTACTACCATCGTTGATAATGATTACCTCGAATTTGGGGTAATTGATGGTGAGTAGGCTTCGAACATTGGTGATGATAGTTACACCCTCGTTAAATGCCGGTGCAATAATCGAGATACCCGGTGCTAACGGAGAACTGAGTAAGTTATTGTAATCGGTATTACTCTCACTCATTTTAAACTTACGAATACCATAAATAGAGAAAATTGCTAGCATGCCATATGTTAATAGCAAAGTGGTGCCGTATACATACACAGCACCTTCGTAGAACATAGCGAGTAATTCCCATATCGATGATTCGTCGTCTCGCATCTATTAGTATTTAATTAACGGGTTCATGCAATGTTTTAATATCAACTGGTTCTCTTCACTAGAAACACTCATTAAATCGCCTAGCATATTTTGACTTAGTGCACCATGTTTAATGATAGAACGTGCTGCATTTTTTCTAATATCAAAATCCTGGCTTCTAATAAATTCGCTCTTTAAAAATTCAAGATGTCTACCACTACCGATACGACCAAGTGCCTTTAGAATTTCGATCTGACAGTTTAACGGCTGATTATTGTAGATACTTACCAACTTATCTTCCGCTTCTTCTACTTTTAGCTTGCCTAAACATTGAATCGCATCTGCACGCAAGTAATGGTCGCGGTTATCAAGCAACTTAATTACGGCTGGAATTGCTTCAGTTTGATTGTAATGGATGATAAGTTTTAAGCAAAACGAAACAATACTTTTATTATTACTGTAAGTAACCCAACGAGCAAAATTTGGGAGTACAATGTCTTTATTAGTAGTAATAATTTTGAATAATTCAATCTGATCCCACATTAACAAAGGCTCTGTAGCAATATCGAAGAATTTAAACGGTTCGTTTTTACTTAATTTAATATAAGCATGGCGTGCCTCTGCTCTCAATTCTCTGTTTTTACTATTCGTGAGCGGAAGAATATTAACGTCGGAAATTTGCATATCAAGTGCTGTAAGCTCTACCAGACCTTGAACTTTTTTATTCCACTGCGGCGATTTCAGCTTCTTAACACTATCTTTTTCAAGATCGAGATCAATGTAAAGTTGACGTAATAAATAGCCTAAATCGCCTACAAAGTTTTTGCGATAGTGCATTATTCGATCAATCAATGCCTGCCGCACAAACATGTCGCGATATTTCAAACGAGCAAATCCAGATAAGTCTAATTCAATTTTTTCTGGGGGTGTACCTAATGCCAGCTCTTCATTTAAAATAACAGTATCGGTAATTAAATCGTCTATTCTAGGGTTCAGCTTAGCCAAACGCCTATCTCGCTTCCAACCGGAGTATCTGCGATAAAGAATACTACCATAAGCAATGATAGTAGCAGTAATCGCAATGGTGGTTAAAATGATTGCAATTTGTATTACCAGTGGGTAACTATCGAAATAGAAGAAATACCGGCGAAATATGGGAGAGAAAATCGTATCGGCAAAATATAACTTCATAATAGTAAATATCGTTTATTTTACCTATTTAGCAAGTTGTTGTCGAACAGCTTCACGCAAAGTATCGGCTTCAAAAGGCTTTTTGAAACACGCGGAGGCACCAATTTTCAAAACATCTTCTGAAATACTGTGCGATACACCCGTAAGTACAATTACAGGTGTTGAGCGTGTGTTTTGTTGCTGTTTTAGTTGGCTAAGTACTTCTAGCCCATTGATATGAGGCATCATTACATCTACAATCACCAAATCAAATTGGGTATTACGTATTTTATCGAGTGCCTCTTTACCATTAGTTGCGGTAGTAACTTTATATCCATCATGTTGCAGAATGCGTTTCGTTACGTGTAACAAAATCTGGTCATCGTCAACTAATAATATGGATGGGTTAGCCAAAGTGGTTGGTTTTAACATACTTCGGGGTACGGTTTGCTTCAGGGTAGAACGAAAGTAAAGAATGCATTTGGGTTTAGCAAACTGAACCCTCGATTTACGCAAGAATTAAACAATACTTATTGTAAAAATTACACAAAACCGAATTATGCTAAGATTTTGAGGTGCTTATCAGTCTTTTAACACGAATCATAAGTTCGCCCGCCATGATTGGCTTTTTCAGAAAATCATCTGCACCTAAGCGAAAACCTTCCATAATAGAATCTTCGTTACCAACCGATGATATCACAATTACAGGAATACCTTTAGATTTATCAGAGCTTTTAACCTTACTAATTACCTCAAAGCCATTGGCATAAGGCATCATTAAGTCGGTAATTACCAAATTAAACCCACCCTGTTCCAACCGCTGCATGGCTTCCTTACCGTTACGGGCAACAAGCACCTGATAACCCTCCTTAAGAAGAATTCGTTCAATTACCTTCAACATTATTTCATCGTCTTCAATCAAAAGAACCGTTCCTGCGTTGGTAAAAGTCATAGATGCTGTAGTTTGTTGCTTGCTTTGTTGTGCTAAAATCTGAAAAATAACCGAACTTTCAACATTTTAGGTATAATTAGTAGTAATAACGTACCTAAAAAGACTTATCTGCTACCAAATATTTACTTCCGGCTCTAAAGAAACCCCAAACATAGCTTGTACTTTATCGATGATGTTGGTGGCTAATGCCCAAACATCACTTCCACTGGCGTTACCATAATTCACTAACACTAGGGCTTGCTTACTATGGCACCCCACATCGCCGCTCCGCCAACCTTTAAAACCAGCTTTTTCAATTAACCATCCTGCGGCTAGTTTTACATCACCTTGCGGTAAATGATAACCCACTATTTCGGGGTAAGTAGCTTGTAACTGTGCAAAACTAGACGCACTAATAGTAGGATTTTTGAAAAAGCTACCGGCATTTCCAATGGCTGAAGGGTTCGGTAATTTTGATGTTCGAATGCGTATTACCGCATCGCTTATCGCTTTTACCGTAAGGTTGGTAATACCGGCTCTAGCCAATTCTTGTTCAATGGCGCCATAGCTTGTATTGAAAATGGGCTGTTTTCTTAATTGATAGGTTACCGATACAATTACATACTGCCCTTTCAGCGCACGCTTAAACACACTTTCACGATATGCAAACTGGCAGTCTTGTTGGCTAAAAGTAATCATTTCACCGCTTCCTATGGCAATTGCTTCTAACGCATGAAATACATCTTTAATTTCAATACCGTAAGCACCAATGTTTTGCATTGGCGAAGCACCAACACACCCCGGAATTAAACTTAAATTTTCAATACCACCCCAATTATTAGCCACTGCATACATTACAACATCGTGCCATTGCTCACCTGCCGCAGCTTTGAGATATACAAATTGCTCATCTTCTGCAACTACATTGATACCTTTTAATTGGTTATGCACCAACAGCCCGTCTAACGGCTGTGTTAGTAGTATGTTACTGCCGCCACCAATTACTTTAATACCTTCCGACAGCCAATACCTGTCTGTAACTATTGTTTGAACATCGCTAAGCGAAGTAACTTTCACATAGTTGGCTGCGGTAGTAGCAATGCCAAAAGTATTTAACTGTTGTAAGGGTTGCTGTTGTATAAATTTCATGTACTATAACTGTTGAGGAGGAATAGCTTCAACGCCTAAACCTACATTACCAC
>DMPB01000076.1:12755-13755 GCA_003456175.1 Chitinophagaceae bacterium
TTCAACGCCTAAACCTTCATTACCACTAAAACGAACAAAACCATTAGCATCTATGGCTAAGCCTGTACCATTGGTTTTTGTTTGCAATAATGGTCCATCCATATCTACATAATCTAGTTGCGGAATAAAATGAGCAATTGCAGCAGAACCTATGGCACTCTCATTCATACTGCCCATCATTACTTTTAGGCCAAGCGATTTTGCTGATTCAATCATTCGCAATGCTGGGGTAATGCCACTACACTTGGTGAGTTTAATATTAATACCATGAAAATAATCGGCACATTTTGCCACATCTTGTTCAAATACGCAGCTTTCGTCTGCAATAAGTGGTAATGGCGATAATGCTTTTAACATAGCCATCCCCTCCCAATCATCTTTCGCTAGGGGTTGTTCTACTAATTCTACGCCTAAAGCAGCCAGTTGCGGAATTTTAACAACGGCTTCATCGCGTGTCCAACCAGCATTGGCATCAACTCTAAAAACTGCGTTTGTATTTTGCCGTAAGGCTGCTACCATGGCAATATCATCGGAATGACCTAGCTTGATTTTATAGATAGGCCAAGGTTTTGCTTTCATTTTAGCCACCATTGCATCAATGGTATCAATACCAATGGTATAGTCGGTTACAATGTGTTGTTCAAAAGTTGTATCAAATAATTGGTAGAGCAACTTACCTTTCATTTTACCAAACAAATCCCACGCTGCCATATCTAAAGCACAAACCAAAAATGGACTTTTCGGCAGTAGGTGATGCAAATAATGCCAATATCGGCCAGGCTCTGTAAAGGCAAATTTTTCAATCATTTTTTGCTTAGCTACAATATCGGCTATCATACTATCTACCGTAACATCGTAATAAGCAATGGCTGGTGCTTCGCCAAAGCCAATAAAAGGCCCTAATTGTAGGGCTACTACCAATGCCGGTTGATGTGTTTTAGTACGACCACCACTAATGGTAAATGGATATTCGAACGGCATGTTAGACTACCAATAATAC
>DMPB01000123.1:0-2507 GCA_003456175.1 Chitinophagaceae bacterium
TGCCAGTACCACTTAAACTGCTCCCAATCGTTAGATTGCCGTTCGTTGTTAATGTCCCTGCATTTACCGTAAGGGTACCTGTGATGGCTAAAGCGCCATCTAAACTTACACCACTGGTATTATTTACCGTAAGGTTTTGTACCGTATTGCTCGCAAAGGTGTTTGCAAAGATTGACTGTGGCGCCGTTCCATTATAATTGATGGTGCCTGCTGTAGCAGTAAATGTTCCGACATTAACAAGGCTACCAGCGATGTTGAGAGTGTTTGTTAAAGTTGCGCTAGCACCGCTATGAATACCCAGCCCTGCTAAAGATTGTTCACTTGTAATTTGTACTGTCATATTGCTTGCATCTGATGCAATAACAGCATGATCGGTGCTTGTTGGAACGCTGTTTAACGACCAGTTACCGGCTGTTCCGAATGCACTACTACTTGTACCACGCCACACGTTCCATGCTGTACTTTGTACCCAGTTACTTGCAGTGCCTGTTAATGAGAACCCAGTAAGTGTGCCGTTATTGGCATTAGCTGTTTGATCTGACAAGGTAGTTACACCCGTATTTGTACCGCCAGCAGTGCCGTTATCGAAGTTATAGTACGCTACTAAGTTGGCGGTGGTTCCGCTGATTGTTTGGTACATATTGCTACGAATTTGAGCAGCTGTACGTACTGTATTCCATACACGCAACTCATCCATTGTACCATTGAAATAATTACAAGTACAAGTGCCGCGTGCTTGCACACCGATATCTAAAGTGCCATTAACGGCTCCATTATTAATTTGAGCTTGTGAACTGCTGTAAGGACCATACTGTGTTCCATTAACATAAAAATATACTCTTAAAGTTGAGCCTATATCTTCTACTGTTACTGCTACATGCTGCCATCTGTTCATAGTAACTATACCCGCTGGAGCATATACCGAAGAAGCTTGAGAACTCTGATCCCAGAAGAACATTCGTCCATCACTTTCTACACCTAACCCATATCCATAATTTTGTTTGGTAATAACGTTACCACCGCCCGCAGGGCGTATCCAAGCTTCAATTGTTAATGCTCCGCCTGCACTTAAATCGTGACTCGCATTGTAAGGAATTGTTACATAATCGCCACTGCCATCGAACTGAAGTGCGTTAGCTAAGGGAACCGTTGTTGTGCTGGCCGTTATTGTAGCTGAATATGCTCCTTGCGTTGTAACGCTTGATTTATCGGCTCTAACACGATAGTAATAGGTTGTATTAGCAGTTAAGCCAGTAACATTATATGATGTTCCATTAACACTGAGCCCATTGTAACCACTTACAAAGCTTGTGAATGTTGAAACTGTAGAAACATCTAGCAAATAATTGGTTACGGTTCCAACCGTTGGTGCAGTCCAATTAGCGGTAAAACTACTGTAGCTTCTGTTGGTAGCACTAGTAGCAGTTGGTACAACCATTGCATAGCTTTCGACCCAGTTACTAGTTGTACCAGAAAGTGCTGAATTTACTAGTGTACCATTATAGCTACTTGCCGCATCTACTAAGGTGGCTACACCAGCATTGTTACTTCCGGCAGTACCATGATCGAAGTTATAATATAACAAGAGATTTGTTTGTGGAGCCGTAACTACTGAAGTCATTTCTGATCTGATTTGATTTTGACTTCTTGCTTCTAACCAAACTTTGAATTCGTCGATGCTTCCAGCAAATGGACTTTGTACGCTACCATTCCCTCTGGCACCAATACGCCATGGATGACCATTATTAGTCATGTTAGTACTTACTGTAGTAGTTGCTACAACCTCACCATCGATATATAAAGTATTTGTAGTTCCGTTCTTAACGAAAGCCACGTGCTGCCAACGGTTTGCAACAATTGAACCAACGGGTGATACCATATTGGCCTCTTCAAGCGCATTGTACTGCATGTACAAGCGACTATTGCTTATAAAAAATCTGAATTGCGAATTGGCATCACCAGCATTATCTTTTGCAAATATGATTCCATAACTATTAGGACTAGTTGGATATACCCATGCCATGATAGTTATGTTGCTAGTGCCAAATACGGGAATACTAGTTCCAAGATTAACATAATCATCAACACCGTCAAATCGTAAAGCATTACCTGGAGGTTGCAAATTACGTGTAACCGTTATTGTATATGTTTTAGTAGTAGTACCATCTTGAGCTGTAACTCTAACGTCTATAGTATTAGTACCAACATTGAGAGACAAATTACTTGATGCGTTACCGCTTGTTACCGTAGCGTAACTGCCACCATTTACACGTACTTGAATAGTAGCGTTAGCTTGTTCACGCGTTGGTGTTACAGTAACCGTAGAAGTTGCATTACTTACTGAAGCACTATAACTTGTGGTGCCGCTGGCGAAAGTTGGCGACAAAGTTCCACTACTCATTGAGAGTGCCGAGAGATTGGCGTTGTTAGATGCAGCAGCATTAACATTACCTGTAACCCAGTTACTTGTAGAACCTGATAATGCAAAATTGGTAAGCGTACCACTA
>DMPB01000123.1:2748-5897 GCA_003456175.1 Chitinophagaceae bacterium
ATTGGTAAGCGTACCACTATTACCGAAGCTTGTTGCATCGGCGGTTGTTGTTGTACTTGTATTTGTGCTATTAGCTACACCTTCATTGAGCTTGAAATAACCTACTAAGCCAGCCTCGTTACCAACTAGCTCAGCATCTTTATTGTTTTGAATTTCTGTTTGTGTTCTAGCAACGTTCCATATTCTTACATCATCTAAAGAACCGCTAAAAAAATTAGGCGCTTCTGAACCCCAGTAATTTGGCATGCCCAACTTAAATGTACCTAGATTATCGTTGTTCGCTACATAGTTTGATGAAGCGGTAGTATTAACACCATCAACATAAATATAAGGTGTGCCAGTTGTTCCTGAACCACTATAATCCCAAACAACTGCTATGTGATGCCAATTACCATCGTTAACTGCTGTAGAACTATTGATAAAATCGTTTCCCCATCCGACAAAAGTTGGGCGCCCCTGACTATTTAGAAAAAAAACTTTTTCGCCCGTTTCCCAAGAGGTATTACCATTAGAACAATTAACAATACCACAGCTTGTAGCAGTTGTTTTAACCCACGCCTCAATTGTAAAATCTGCTTTATTCAAATTAGTAATTGAAGTAGAAAAGTTTACAAAATCGTTTGTACCATCAAAATGCAACCCATTGCTCTGGGCTGCACTTATTAATACGTTTAACATCAAAACACATACAAATGATAAAGATCGAAATTGGGGGATAGCTAAGCTTCGATACTTAACGTATGTAGCTTTTAAAACAGTTAGCAACATCATAGTGGTATAATTAAAAGTAGTACTACGAAAATAATTGGCATATTTAAGTACGACGATTTGCTGGGACGAACTGCGAAAAATTGTATACGAACTGCAAAAAAGTAGGTGTAGACTAATTAGTAATAAAATTTATGAGCATTTGAGCTGTTAAACACAATAGCTCAGCTACCCCATTTCAGATATGTATATGAGTACCTTACGGTAAATGTATAAGCACAAAAAAGGCTTCGATGTTGTTACACACCGAAGCCGCGTAAGCGTGGAGCTGAGGGGAGTCGAACCCCTGTCCAAACATCATCCACAAAAGCTTTCTACATGCTTATTTTGGAATTAATTGTCGGGCTATAGCAGGAACCAAACAAACCAACTATAACCTTAGCTGTATCATCTTTCGAGGGTGGCACAGCCTACACCACCGGCAGCCCGAATTGTTTTGATGAGTCGGCGGAGGAGCGGGGCTTCAGGCCTGCCTGCTCAACTCGGCCCTAACGACTGTCTAATCCTAGATTAGGCAGCCATGGCGTAAGAAGTTTCGCCATTTATCGGTTGAGTATTCATATTATCGTGCTAATTACACAACGCACGGCATGCTTACACTTTCAAAGACCAATGCTGTCAAAACCAAGTACAGCCCCAGAATTTCAGCTTTATTACTTGCCGCCAAAATAGCGCCAAACATCTAAGCCATTTGCAAATATCATTAAAGTGAACAGTAGTACCAAACCTACTAAATTGGCATATTCTAGGAACTTATCGCTTACTTTTCTGCCTGTTATCATTTCCCATAGTAAGAATAGAATATAACCACCATCTAACCCCGGAATTGGTAAGAAATTAGCTACAGCAAGTATCAATGAGATTAACGCTAGCGTATCTAAGAAAGGCTGCCAATCAAAACTACTTGGCATAATTTTCTTGAAACTTCCAAAACCACCTAAACTGTCTTTCACTTTTACTTCTTTCGAGAAAAATATGAGTTTGATTTGCTTTAAATAATCTACCATCGTTGTCCAAGCTTTTGCAGTTCCTGCGGGTATCGCTTCAAAGAAACCGTACGACTTATGGCTAATATTGAAGAAGCTTAAAATATTATTATTGACAGCAATACCAATTTTACCATCTTCATTAACGGTCACATTTTTTTCAATAATGCTACCATCACGATCAATTACGAGTGTAATGGTTTTGTTTTTTTGCGAAGCCAAGTAAGTAGAAAAGTCGTTAAAGTATCTTACGTCAGTTCCTTTGATTTGAATCAAACTATCACCTGCTTGTAAGCCTGCTTGTTCTGCATTGCCTTTGGGAGATACTTCAGCTATTACTGTTGGTATACGAGGTAATCCAAAACTTCCCTTTTGATCAATAATGGTTTTAACGAGTCCCTCTTTTACCGTAAGGTTTTTTGCAACACCATCTCTCAAAATCGTTAATTCCTTTGCTTGATTCACCACTACCATGTACCCTACTTTCGCAGCATTATCTACTGGCACACCATCTACATCGGTAATGATATCGCCATTTTGCAAGCCAAGCTTTGCAGCACTTGAATCGAATGCCATACCATACTTGAGATCTTGTGGTTTCACATAATCTTCGCCAAAAGCACCTAAAGAAATCACGTAGGCAATGATTCCTACCACCACATTCACCAAAATACCACCAATCATCATTAGCAAACGCTGCCATACATTTTTACTGCGAAATTCCCATGGTTGTGGCGGTTGTTTTAATGCTTCTTTATCCATACTCTCGTCAACCATTCCTACAATTTTCACATAGCCACCTAAAGGAAACCAGCCGATACCATACTCAGTATCGCCTTTCTTCTTTTTAAACAACGAAAAGTTGAAGAGATTCGCAAATGGGAATAAGAAATCAAAGAACAAATAAAATTTTTCAACCTTCGTTTTTGTAGCTTTTGCTGCTAGAAAATGCCCTAACTCGTGTAATACAATTAGAATAGAGAGTATGATAAAGAGGTTAATCCACTGCATTAGTAAAAATAATTATTTAAAATACTATAATTGAATCAATGAGGCCGCGAAGTTACGTGCTTCACCATCACTTTCGTAATAATCGTTAAGGGTAGGTTGTGCTATGAATGTTATTCTATCCATAGTACGTTCAACCACCTCCGTAATGTCTAAGAATCCTATTCGATTTCGCAAGAAAGCGAAAACTGCAATTTCGTTAGCAGCATTTAAAACGCAAGGCATATTACCCCCCCGCTTCAATGCCTCCATGGCAAGATGTAGGTTTCTAAAGGTTTTTATATCTGGCTCCTCAAAGGTTAACTGGCTAATTTTGCGAAAGTCGAAACGAGGATAATCGTTGGCAATACGTTGAGGGAATGCCATAGCATATTGTATCGGTAACTT
>DMPB01000123.1:6134-7239 GCA_003456175.1 Chitinophagaceae bacterium
TATATCGGTAACTTCATATCTGGCAATCCCATTTGCGCTTTCATGCTACCATCTTCAAACTGTACGATGCTATGTATTATACTTTGCGGATGAATAACTGCTTGTATTTGATCGGGTTGCAAATTGAAGAGCCACTTTGCTTCAATCATCTCCAACCCTTTATTCATGAGCGTTGCACTATCAATAGAGATTTTAGCCCCCATACTCCAGTTTGGGTGTTGTAGGGCGTGATCACGCTTTACATTGACTAAAAAGTTTGGCTTCTTACCTAAGAAAGGCCCTCCACTAGCAGTTAATACAATTTTTTCGATTTTATTCTTCTGCTCACCTACCAAACATTGAAAAATTGCAGAATGCTCACTATCTACTGGAATGATAGGCACACGTTTTTCTAAAGCTTTCTGCATAACAATATCGCCTGCAACAACCAATGTTTCCTTGTTTGCGAGTGCAATAGTTTTACCACCCTCAATCGCTTTTAGGGTAGGCTTCAACCCAGCATAACCAACGATAGCAGCCAACATCATATCGTAATCTGGATGCGCTGCCGCAGCTACCAATGCTTCCTCACCAGCTGTAACTGATATACTTGTATTCGCAAGACTTGCTTTAAGTGATTCGTATTTACTCTCGTCGCCAATAACAACTATATCAGGCTTATACTTCAAAGCCTGCTCAGCGAGTAACTTAACATTGGTATGCGCTGTTAAAATAGCAACACTAAATAAAGATGGATTAGCATCGATCACACTCAGTGCCTGTGTACCGATAGAGCCAGTGCAACCGAAAATTCCAATACGCTTGGGCATGATGAATATAATTGGCGTAAAGATAACCTATACAAGCATCGTACCAATAACTAAAGCAACATAAATAATCTATAATGTAACTACTTTTCTATACCAAAAAATCCTTACGGTAAAAGATAACCAAACCTGTTAGCGTTGGAGACTTCGGTGTATATAATTGGTGGTAAGACGGAATTAGCGGTTGGTAGGCATACAAACAAAAAACGCCTTATCATTTTAGATAAGGCGTTTAAAATAAGAATGGCGGCTACCTACTCTCCCGCATTGTGGTGCAGTACCATCGGCCATGAGGGGCT
>DMPB01000123.1:7482-7648 GCA_003456175.1 Chitinophagaceae bacterium
GCTTAACTTCTCTGTTCGGAAAGGGAAGAGGTGATCACCCTCGGTATAACCACCATAAGTAGTTACGATGTTTAGAACATCAATAAGGTGACATATCGGTAAAGAACAAAAATCATTGTTAACACATAAAATAAAATTAAAGCCTACGGGTAATTAGTACTACTCG
>DMPB01000123.1:7990-8195 GCA_003456175.1 Chitinophagaceae bacterium
AGATGCTTTCAGCGTTTATCCTTGCCGTACATAGCTACTCTGCATTGCACCTGGCGGCACAACAGATACACCAGCGGTACGTACGCTCCGGTCCTCTCGTACTAAGAGCATGTCTTCTCAATTTACTAACGCCCACCACAGATAGGGACCGAACTGTCTTGCGACGTTCTGAACCCAGTTCACGTGCCACTTTAATCGGCGAACA
>DMPB01000191.1:0-183 GCA_003456175.1 Chitinophagaceae bacterium
AATATTGCTATCGGCATTGGCAGCCGCTAGTACAGCGGTATCTATGCTAAGTGCGGCTGTATTCATGGCATGAAGGTAATCGTTTGCCTGCAAAGGCAGTATAACATTTACCGTAAGGTATTACTTACGTAAATATTTTCCACACCGCTGCATAAGTACACGATAAAGGTTATTTTGCTAATG
>DMPB01000191.1:424-622 GCA_003456175.1 Chitinophagaceae bacterium
ATGTTTTTAGGAAAATGGTGTCTGAAGCCAAGTTACAAATACGTTTATTTGCAGCTGAAATCGGATTGAATCGCAAAATGTGAGCAACTATGGCAGAGTTACAGTTAAATGAAGTGCGCTACGATGAAGATAGTATCCGGAGCCTTGATTGGCGAGAGCATATCAGGTTACGTCCCGGTATGTATATTGGTAAGCTTG
>DMPB01000191.1:850-5571 GCA_003456175.1 Chitinophagaceae bacterium
GTATGTATATTGGTAAGCTTGGCGATGGTGCTTCGCCCGACGATGGTATTTATGTGTTGGTGAAAGAAGTGGTAGATAACTGTATCGACGAATATACCATGGGCCATGGTAAGCAGGTTGAAATTGAAATTAGCGAACAAGGTGTTCGGGTACGCGATTATGGTAGGGGTATTCCGTTGGGCAAAGTGGTAGATGTTGTTAGTAAAATTAACACGGGTGCCAAGTACGATAGCAAGGCTTTTCAGAAAAGTGTGGGTTTGAATGGTGTGGGTACTAAAGCGGTGAATGCTTTAAGCACTTACTTTAAAGTAACTAGTACCCGCGATGGTAAAAGCAAAACAGCCGAGTTCAAACAGGGGCAATTAATCAAAGAACATAAAGAGGTTACCACAACAGAGGCTAATGGTACCGAGGTTTTTTTTGAGCCAGATAACACCGTATTTAAAAATTATAAGTTTCATAAAGAATTCTTAGAAAGCCAGATTTGGAACTATTGTTACTTGAATGCCGGTTTGGTGTTTGTGTTTAATGGTAAGCGATATGTAAGCAAAAACGGCTTGCTCGACTTGCTGCAAAAGAAAACTAACGAAGATGAAATTCGTTATCCTATCATTCATTTAAAGGGTAATGATATTGAAGTTGCTATTACGCACAATAACGATTACGGAGAAGATTTATACAGCTTTGTAAATGGCCAATACACCACGCAAGGTGGTACCCATCAGCAAGCATTTAGAGAAGCTTACGTTAAAACGATACGCGACTTCTTTAAGAAAGATTACGATGCAGCCGATATACGTGGTAGTATTTGTGCTGCCATATCGGTAAGGGTGCAAGAGCCTGTTTTTGAAAGTCAAACCAAAACAAAACTTGGTAGCCAGAATGTGTATGAGAACGGCCCAAGCATGAAGGCTTTTGTACAAGATTTTTTGAGTAAAGAGCTAGATAACTTTTTACATCGCAATGCTGCTATAGCCGAAGCATTGAAAAAGCGTATTGAACAAAGCGAACGTGAAAGAAAAGAGTTGGCAGGTATTAAAAAGCTTGCGAATGAACGAGCTAAAAAGGCTAACCTACACAATAAAAAATTGCGTGATTGTCGCTACCATTTTAACGATGAGCCAACTGGTAAGGATAAAGAAGGATGGACTGAAAAGAAGAACAACAGTACAATTTTTATTACCGAGGGCGATAGTGCTAGCGGAAGCATTACCAAGGCAAGAAGTGTTGAAACACAAGCCGTATTTAGCTTGCGTGGTAAGCCTTTAAACGCTTACGGATTAACTAAAAAAATTGTATACGAGAACGAAGAGTTTAACTTGTTGCAACACGCCCTCAATATTGAAGATGGCTTAGAAGGCTTACGTTATAATAGAATTGTAATCGCCAGCGATGCCGATGTAGATGGTATGCACATACGCTTGTTATTGATGACTTTCTTTTTACAATTCTTCCCTGATTTGGTGAAGCGTGGGCATGTGTATATTCTTGAAACACCATTGTTTAGGGTACGTAATAAGCAAGAAACAATATACTGTTATGACGAAACCGAAAAGCAAGCTGCGATAAAAAAACTAGGTAAAAACCCTGAAATTACTCGCTTCAAAGGCTTAGGTGAAATTAGTCCTGGCGAATTCAGTCGTTTTATTAGTGAAGAAGGTATGAAGCTACAGCCTGTATTATTAGAGGAGGGTAACCATATTCAGCATTTGCTAGAGTACTACATGGGTAAAAACACACAAGAACGTCAAGAGTTCATCATCGGTAATTTGCGTGTTGAATTAGATTTAGTTGATAACTAACAAACTTCATAACATTGATACATATTGTTTTTCAAGAAGCCGATATTGCTACGTTACAAGCTGCTATAGCATTGGATAGTAGTCTTGAAGGTGAAGTGTGGCATATAAAAGATGATTTTGCGGTAGGCCCTATTGCGGCTATCTATGAAAGCGAGGGTTACCAACAACGCCGCGATTGGTGGAAGCAATTGTTAGAACATAGCCCATACACGGAGCAAATAGATTTGGTAGATGATAAGCTAACTGTTCATAATCTGATTAAACAACTCGATGCTAATGCCACTATTTGGATATGGATGGGACAAAATGCACACGATGTGTGTGGCTATTATTGGTTAATGAGTCAGCTCAAAAGTTATCAAGGTCAGGTAAACGTATTATATCTCAATAACCTGCCTTTCATTAACGAAAAGGGTGGTATTTTCTACCCATCTGCGCTACATCAAATACAACCTAAAGAGTTTTTAAAAGCAAAAAAGCTTGCACGACCAATCACATTAAGCGAGTTTGAAGTAGACCCCGATGAATGGAAGCGTTTATCGTTAGAAAATGCAATGGTGCGTATTTTAGAAGGGGGTAAAAAAATTGTTTCGAAGCCCGACGATTACTTTGATAAAGCCATACTCAGTGTGGTGCCTAACGATTGGGTGAAACTACCCAAGTTATTACAACTCATTTTCAGCAAAGCAAAAGTGAATACTGGTGATGTGTTCGTGGTACATCGCTTACAAGTGATGGCGGAAAACGGAACTATCGATATTTCAGGCGATTGGACGAAAGGTTGGAAAGAAATTGTAGTACGTATGCCCAACGGCGAACTAGCACTTGCGTAAATTATGAAACCTGCTTTATTACACATACATCATATTGCAATTATCGCTAACGATTACGCAGTAAGCAAGCGCTTTTACACCGAAATTCTTGGCTTCGAAATGGTGCAAGAAGTGTACAGGGCCGAACGTAATTCGTACAAATGCGATTTGGCTTTGAATGGCACTTACATGATTGAGTTGTTTTCATTTCCTGAAGTGCGGCCACGAGGCTCACAGCCTGAAGCGGCAGGTTTAAGGCATTTAGCCCTTGCGGTAAATGATGTAAGCGAATGGATAACTTATTTACGTAAGTATAATGTATCCGTTCAAGATGTTAGGGTAGATGAATACACAGGTAAAAAATTCACCTTTTTCTTCGATCCTAACCAACAACCATTAGAACTGTACGAAGTATAATTTATTTTAATGCTTAAAGGTTGCTCACAACATAAGTAATTATGGCAAAACAAAAAGTAGATATTGCACTAGTAACCCAAAACGAAACAGGAGTACAAGGGCAATATAAAACCTGGTTTTTAGATTACGCAAGCTATGTAATATTAGAGCGTGCAGTACCGGCGGTAGAAGATGGTTTAAAGCCTGTACAGCGTCGGATATTACATGCAATGAAGGAAATGGATGATGGCCGTTTTAATAAAGTTGCCAACATCATAGGCCAAAGCATGCAATATCACCCACATGGCGATGCTAGTATTGGTGAGGCATTGGTGAACATGGGGCAAAAAGATTTGCTCATTGAAACACAAGGTAACTGGGGCGATGTACGTACTGGCGATGATGCCGCCGCTCCACGTTATATTGAAGCACGTTTGAGTAAATTTGCATTAGAGGTTGCGTTTAATGCGAAAACAACAGAATGGCAATTAAGTTACGATGGTCGTAAGCAAGAACCTGTTACCTTACCTATGAAGTTCCCCTTACTCTTAGCACAAGGTGCCGAGGGTATTGCGGTTGGTTTAAGTACTAAAATATTGCCGCACAATTTCATTGAAATCTGTGAAGCTGCCATCAAATATCTCAAAGGGCGCAAGTTTGAATTACTACCCGATTTTCTTACAGGTGGTATGATGGATGCTAGCAACTATAACGATGGTAAGCGTGGTGGAAAAGTACGTGTAAGAGCTATCATAGAAGAGTTTGATAAAAAAACATTACTCATTAAAAGTGTACCTTTTGGCGTTACAACGCAAGCACTTTGTGATAGCATTACGAAAGCTAGCGATCAAGGCAAGATTAAAATTAAAAAGGTTACCGACGTAACTGCAAAAGATGTTGAAATTCAAATTGATTTAGCACCTGGTATTTCACCAGATATTACCATCGATGCGTTGTATGCATTTACTGATTGCGAGGTAAGTATCAGCCCGAATATTTGTGTTATTGTCGATCAAAAACCATTGTTCTTAGGTGCATCTGATTTGCTTCGCTTAAGTACAGATCGTACGAAGCATTTACTGCAAAGAGAACTTGAAATAAAACTTGGTGAACTTGAAGATAAATGGCACTATACCAGCTTAGAAAAAATATTCTTCGAAGAAAAAATATACAAAGAGTTAGAGCAAAAGCACGAAGATTGGGAAACGGTATTGCAGGCCATTGAAAAAGCTTTCAAACCTTTTGCGAAAAAGCTTAAACGTGCAGTAAGTAGGGAAGATGTATTGAAGCTTACCGAAAAACCGGTTCGTAGAATTTATCGGTTAGATATTGCCGAACTCGATGCTCAAATAAAAAGCTTAGAAGCAGATATTGAACAAGTACAATACGATTTAGCACATCTTACAGAATTTGCTGTTGCTTATTTTGAAAACTTACTCAAAAAGTATGGTAAGGGGCGTGAACGCAAAACAGAAATCCGTCCTTTTGATGTAATTACGGCCAAGCAAGTAGCTATTGCGAATACAAAATTATACATGAATCGTAGTGAAGGCTTTATTGGTACATCGTTGAAAAAAGATGAACTGGTATGTGAGTGTAGCGACTTAGATGATATTATCGTATTTACAAAGCGAGGCATTATGAAAGTGGTGCGAGTGGCAGACAAATCTTTTATTGGTAAAGACATTATTTATGCGGCGGTGTTTCAAAA
>DMPB01000191.1:5818-5977 GCA_003456175.1 Chitinophagaceae bacterium
GGTGTTTCAAAAGAACGATGAACGTACTACCTATAACATGATTTATGTAGATGGTGGTACCAACATCAGTTACGCCAAACGCTTTAACGTAACCGGCATCACTAGAGATAAAGAATACGATTTAACACGCGGTCACGATAAAAGTAAAGTACATTACTT
>DMPB01000191.1:6201-8766 GCA_003456175.1 Chitinophagaceae bacterium
GCAGTAAAGTACATTACTTTACCGCCAACCCTAATGGCGAGGCAGAAATTGTGAAAGTGCAACTGAGCCCCAATGCATCGGCTCGCAACAAAGAGTTCGATTTTGCTTTTGAAGAAATTGATATCAAAGGCCGTTCGAGCATGGGCAATCAAGTAACCAAGCATACGGTAAAAACCATTAAACTCAAAGAAAAAGGAAAAAGTACGCTTGCTAGCCGTAAGTTATGGTTCGATGATGTGTATGGCCGTTTGAATGCTGAAGAAAAGGGTGTATACCTAGGCAGCTTCGATGAAGATCAAATTTTGGTAATATATCAAGATGGTACTTACGAACTTACTAATACCGAGTTAACACAGCGTTTCGATGTAGATAAAATTGTACTCATCGAAAAATTTGTACCTGCCAAAGCAATTACTGCGGTGTACTTAGATGTAGAAAAAAGTCAGTTCTATGTAAAGCGATTTAAAATTGAAACTACAACCCTTAATAATAAATTCTTATTTATTAAAGAGGGTAAAGATAACCGCGTTGAAGCCGTAACTACCGATGAAGATCCAGTATTATTACTACATACAGGTAGAGGTGCTAATAGCAGTACACAGAAAATGAAACTGGCCGATTTCGTTGATATCACTGGCTGGAAGGCTATTGGTAATAAACTGGCCGATTACACTAAGAGCACTGAAATGGAGTGGGAACCAAAACGTACCGACGATTTACCTTCAGAGACTTTGTTCTAGCATTACATTATTTACCGTAAGGTGCTAACTCAAAAAAAGGCAAGCCATTTGGCTTGCCTTTTTTTATTTTGAAATAAGTATTACTTACGTAAATGGTGATACAATTTCTATTACCATGCTTTCCAGCGAACAAAGGCTTCCATAGCAGCATAACGGGTGAGTCCTAGCTGTGCAAAGGCATCTGCTGTTGCGGCATTACGTTCCTCGGCACGTTGCCAAAACTCACGGCTATCGCTACCTTGGAAAGGCACCATATCTTTTTGACTTTGGTGAATAAAAATACCAAAGCGTTTTTTCAGCACCTGATCGGGGCTCATTGGTATGGCCATCTCAATATCTTCAATATTCCACTCCTGCCAAGCGCCTTTGTATAACCAAACCCAACAATCATTCACCCAAGTATCTCCAGCAGCTTTAATACGGCGTAAGCTTTCAAAAACAATATCTAAACACACTTTGTGGGTACCGTGTGGGTCGGCTAAGTCGCCGGCGCAATACACTTGGTGTGGCTTAATTTTCCGCAATAGTTCCATGGTTAGCTCAATATCAGCTTCTCCCATCGGGTTTTTCTCAACCGTACCTGTTTCATAAAAAGGTAGGTTTTGAAAATGGCATCGGTCTTCAGTTAAGCCAACGTATTTGCAAGTGGCTTTTGCTTCGCAGCGGCGAATTAAACCTTTGATGGCACGTATTTCGGCTGTGTCCATCTGGTTTTGTTTTTTGCCAGCAATGTAAGCTGCTGCTTCTTGTAAGATGTGGTTGCTCTTTTCGTTGTTAATGCCAAACATAGCTTCGAAGCCTACGGCAAAATCTAAAAAGCGTGTTACAAACTCGTCGGTAACGGCAATGTTACCGCTGGTTTGATAGGCTACATGTACTTCGTGCCCCTGATCGTGTAAGCGTTGAAAAGTGCCACCCATTGAAATAATATCATCGTCGGGGTGAGGGCTAAATATCAAACAACGCTTAGGCCAGGGTTCCATCCGTTCCGGATGGTTGGGTAATGGGGTGCTTTTGCCGCCAGGCCAACCAGTAATGCTATCGCGTAGCATATAGAATACCTTCAAATTAATTTCATAGGCATCGCCAACATCGGCAAGCAAATCGGCTAGGCCATTTTCATTGTAATCGTGAACGGTAAGACTTAGAATTGGCTTTTGTAATTTCAAACTTAGGTTTACAACGGCACGCTTAATAAGGCTGTCAGTCCAGTCGATATCAGATGCTAACCATGGACTTTTGATACGCGTTAATGCACTACTTGCCAAATCGTCGATAACAAATTGGCAGTTATTGTGTGTTTGTAACAAGCTAGCTGGTACTTGTTCTGTAACATCGCCTTCTACCGCCCTCGCTACAATACTAGCTTTGTTACCCCAAGCCAATAAAATAATACGCTTAGCCGATAAAATGGTGTTCATACCCATGGTAATGGCTAAGCGAGGCATATTAGCAATATTGCCAAACTCAGAGCTATTCACCAATCGTGTTGAGTTATCGAGCGTAATCAAGCGGGTTTTGCTATGAATGCTACTGCCAGGTTCGTTAAAACCAATATGTCCGTTTGTACCTATACCTAGAATTTGCAAATCAATGCCACCTGCTGCTTCAATAGCTTGTTCGTAAGCTTGGCAGTGCGCTTTAATGGCTTCTTTGGGCAAGCTGCCATCGGGAATGTGAATGTTTTCGGGCTTAATATCTACATGCTGTAGTAAGTGACGGTGCATAAAGCTCCAGTAGCTTTGGTATGCTTCACGCTCAATCGGAAAGTACTCATCGAGATTAAAGGTAACTACGTTCGCAAAACTTAAACCATCTTCTCTAT
>DMPB01000191.1:9016-10978 GCA_003456175.1 Chitinophagaceae bacterium
CGGCATACAAACTAATGGGGGTGCTACCTGTGGCGAGACCGAGAACGCAAGGTTTTCCTTCGGATTGTTTTTGGCGTATGAGTGCAGCAATTTCGGCTGCTACCCATGCACTACCTTGGCGTGATGTTGAAAAAATACTTACCGGTATTTTCTCCATGGCATCCAACGTAGAAATCATAGCTAGAGGTGTTTGGTTTTTTATTTCCGCTAAAAGCGGCATTTATTGGATTGTAAATATCGGTTTTTTGCGGTTTTTATACGCTAATCTGCAAAAATTTCATCTAAAAACAACCATGCGGGCTTACCTGCACCCGGTAACCCTGCAGGAATTGCGTCTACTGCGCTGAGATTTATTTTCAGGTATTGTAATTGCTGTGGTGCTATGGTAATGGCGGTTCCCTGCTCGTTGCGAGTGGTGGGTTGCAGTGGTTGCCAATCATTTGCCGTAAGGCTAGCTTGCCAACTTACATCGGCAGGCGTATGTACCCAACTAGTGGGGTAGTGTAAGGTACTCACCCCCAATTTGCTGATGGTAACTGTTTCGCCAAAGTCGATCACAATTTCAACGGAGCCGCCAGAAAAGCCCATCCATTCTGGGTGGCTGCGTTTTCCATTTGCCGTAAGGCCATTCACTAAAGTGAGTGCCCCATACTTACCCGGGTAGCTTTTGCTTGGCTTACGCAAGATTTGAACTGCACGTCCGGTTGCTTTGTTAATATTAAAATTACGAGTAATGCTGGGGTATGGCTTGCCATCGGCAGTATTAATGGCTTGCACGTTGTAAGATTGGTTGATGAGCAGCGGTACGGTGTAAGGTTGAAAATTAGGCGTTGCATTACCTTGCGGTAAAAGGCTAAACTGTATGTTATGCTTGCCTTTGGGAGGTAATAGGTGCCATAATAACCCGTCGGAGGTTACGCTGATAGAATCGTTCAATTCAAAATAAGCTTTGCTGTAATTGATATTCCATAATTTGTAGCGTTGAAACTGTTGGGTTAGGCGTTGTTCAAAATGCGGCCAGTTGCGTTGTGCTTTAGGGCTCCATAACACCTCGCTAAGTGCTGCCATACGCGGGAAAACCATGTAAGCCAATTTCGATTCATTCGTAATGTATTCCGTCCAAACATTAGCTTGAGCACCCAATACTAGTTGGCTTTGTGTTTCGTTCAATGCTGCAGGAACAGGCTCGTAGCTATATACTTTTTCAATCGGAGTAAAACCGCCAATGGTAACACTGTCTTCGTTAGGAGATTGACTGTGATCGAAATAGCACCAACCACCGGGTGTCATAATCACTTGATGGTTTTGTTTAGCGGCCTCAATGCCACCTTCTTCGCCACGCCAGCTCATTACAATAGCATTGGGAGCAAGGCCGCCTTCTAAAATTTCATCCCATCCAATAATGGTACGGCCTTTAGCATTGACATGCTTTTCGATTCGTTGAATAAAGTAGCTCTGTAATTCATGCTCATCTTTCAAGCCTTTGCTTTTCATGAGCTCTTGGCAAAATGCAGAACGCTTCCAGCTTTCTTTGGGGCATTCATCGCCGCCAATATGAATGTACTTAGAAGGGAATAGCGCCATCACTTCATCGAGCACATCTTGTAAGAATTTAAAAGTGGCATCGGTAGGTGCAAATACATCTTCAAAAACACCCCATGTTTGTTGTACTTGCTTGCCTTTTGTATTGCCATTCCAAACACTAGGATGCTGAATTTTAGTAGGCTCGTTCGGAAAGCAACTTAACTCAGGATATGCTGCAATAGCAGCCGAAGCATGCCCTGGCATTTCTATTTCAGGAACAACGGTTATGAATCTAGCGGCAGCATAACGAACAATTTCTTTTACTTGTGCTTGTGTATAATAACCACTATGTTTTCTATTGGTATTAGCAGTGCCCGGATAATTACCAACAATAGTGCCGTTTCTGTTAGCACCAACGGTGGTGAGATCGGAAGAGCG
>DMPB01000108.1 GCA_003456175.1 Chitinophagaceae bacterium
CGGTGGCCACTTCGGTGATGACGTTCGAGTACAAAGACAAGCTAATTAACCTGTTAGACACGCCCGGCCACAAAGATTTTGCTGAAGATACTTACCGCACCCTCACCGCTGTTGATAGTGTTGTGTTGGTAATTGATAGCGTGAATGGGGTAGAAGATCAAACACGCCGCTTAATGGAAGTGTGCCGCATGCGTGATACACCAGTGATGGTTTTTATCAATAAAATGGACCGTGATGGTAAGAACCGCTTCGACTTGTTAGAAGAAATCGAAAAGGAGTTACACTTGAGCCTGCACCCAATGACATGGCCTATTAATAGTGGTAAAGACTTTAAAGGTGTATACAACTTACATAGCAAGGCACTACGCTTGTTCACAGCAAATACCAAAGCCGACGATGATGATATGCTGGCAATTGCTGATATCAACGATACCATACTCGATCAAAAAGTAGGAGAGCGTGACGCTGCTACCTTGCGTGAAGATGTTGAATTAATTGACGGCGTATATGGCGAATTGGATGTTAAGAGCTATTTGGCCGGTAAGATTGCCCCTGTATTTTTTGGGAGTGCAGTGAATAATTTTGGCGTTCAAGAACTACTCGATACGTTTATAGAAGTAGCACCATCGCCACAACCACGCCAAACAACGGCCGAGGTAGTTGCACCTGAGCAAGAAAAAATGAGTGGTTTTATTTTTAAAATTCATGCGAATCTCGATCCTAAACACCGCGATAGAATTGCCTTCTTACGTATTTGTAGTGGCAAGTTTGAACGTAATAAGTACTATCATCATGTTAGGCTCGATAAAGACTTACGTTTTAGCAATCCTTACAGCTTCTTAGCTCGTAGCAAAGATATTATCGACGATGCCTACCCAGGCGATGTTATTGGTTTGTTTGACACGGGTAATTTCAAGATTGGCGATACACTCACAGAAGGCAGCGACTTTTATTTTACTGGTATTCCTTCTTTTTCGCCTGAAATTTTCAAAGAGCTGGTGAATAAAGACCCCATGAAAACCAAGCAGCTTGAAAAGGGTATTAACCAGCTTACTGACGAAGGTGTGGCACAGCTATTCACCCAATTTGGAGGTACTAAAAAAATTATTGGTTGTGTAGGTGAGCTACAATTCGAAGTAATTCAATACCGCTTATTGCAAGAATATGGTGCGGCTTGCGAGTTTAGAACGTTGCCATTCTACAAAGCATGTTGGGTAACTTGCGACGATAAAAAGAAGCTAGACGATTTCTTACGCTTTAAGCAGACCAATACAGGTGAAGATAAAGATGGCCATCCGGTGTATTTGGCACAAAGCGAATGGTTTTTAAATACCGAGCGGCAGAACAATCCAGATATTGCGTTCCACTTCACCAGCGAAATACATAAATAAGTAGTGCCTTGCGGCAAATGATTTACCGTAAGGTAAGGCATTAAAAAAGGAGCTTGTAACAAGCTCCTTTTTTAATAGATATCGTTCGGGTAATTAAGGCATGATAATTAAGCTACCGCCTTTAATTTCAACCAGCTCTAAATCGAAGGTAAGGTCTTTGCCCGCTAATGGATGGTTGGCATCAAGTACAACCACATCTTCACGAACATCGGCAACTACCACTGGAAATTGCTGGCCGGTTTGGCTGCTCATCATCAACTGCATACCAACTTCGGGCGTCATATCTTCTGGAAATCTGTCGCGAGGAAATTCCATAATCATTTCCTCTTGTTTTTGTCCGTAGGCTTCATCTGCAGGGATGTTAATGGTGCGTTTTTCGCCAATGGCCATACCAAGTACGCCATTATCAAAACCAGGGATAACCATACCGCCACCCACTTCAAATTCTAGTGGCTCACGTTGTAAGCTGCTATCGAAAATTGTACCATCAGTTAGTGTTCCGTGGTAATGTACCTTAATAGTGTCGCCTTTTTTTACAGCACTCATTGTTATAGATTTTTGTGTTATGTGCCCAACAGGTGAACTACTTTGTAACTTTTGTGGCGTTGGCACCGTTCAACAGTGGTACAAGTGTGGAGCAAAATCGCTGCAAGGTAGTGTTTTTTGTTGGCAACAGGTACTATTGTAACCCTATCATTGCCTATAAATACCAATTTGTTGGTATTGTATGATGTTCGGCAATATTTGAATTTTACGCTACATTATTTGAAACCAGTAAAACATATGCTATGCGACGGAACTATTTCAATCACAATTTTGAAAGTGTTACGATATTGAATCGTAACCATCTAAAAAAGCTACTAATACTTTCTTGCTTTTCAGTATTATTGATAGGATTAGCTACAGTATTGTATGCCCAACAAACCTATTTGATACTTATCGCAAAGGTGTATAAAGGTCAAAATTGTAATGGTGCCACATTCGCTAGTGCAGAAGGTTATGAAGTAGAATACAAAGTGGGTGCTGCTAACTACAAAGAAATGCTTGAAACTGTAAAGGGTAGAGCTGCTCGTAACAATAATGTGTCTATGAATGATGTAAATGTTGAGTCGGCTCGCCGTCAGTTTGCTTGTGTGATTACGTATTCAAAAGAACATAGTGGTTGGCGCTGCAGTACCAAACAATATGCTATTGGTTTTGGTGATACGCAAGATGATGCTGAGAATAATGCTGTTGCTAGTATGGTAAGAAATTACAAGCGTGTTTCTTATCAAGTGTTACAGCATATTAATGCTGCTAATTGGTAAATAGTTAAATTCTATGTGGGTTTTATAGTTAGCGAAGTCATTAACTATGTATAAAAGGTCTAACGCTTTAAGCGTTAGACCTTTATTCTGTGTTAAACTTAATTACCTTGTTTTTGCAGTTGCAGCATAATCGAAAACGAGTTGACAAAATGCTTTTATACCAGCATGTAGTTGACTATCGTCGATAAAAAAATCGGGTGTGTGGTGTGGGGGTGCTTTGGCTGGGTCGTTACCAATTGGCATACCGCCAAAATAGAAAAAGAAAGCAGGTACTTTTTCTCCATAGAACGAAAAGTCTTCTGCACCTGTTAC
>DMPB01000169.1:0-4048 GCA_003456175.1 Chitinophagaceae bacterium
ACGGCCTAATACTTTGACATCTTTACGCTGCTGCGGTTGTGCATAACCTTTGGCATGCATATCTAAAATGGCTTGTTTCGCTACGGCAATACGGCGGCCTTGGTTCACAACTACTTCATCAATTCCTTTACGTAAGATACCTGCTTCAAAAGCTTCAAAGCCACTAGTGGCTACTTTTGCCGTAGCAATGTTAAAGAAGCGATGTTTGAGTGTAATTGTTTCAGGCTCGTCTTCATGCATTTCATCGGCAGCACGCAATACAAATTCTTTAGTGCCACCACCGCCAGGAATTAAGCCAACACCTAATTCAACCAGGCCGATATAGGTTTCTGCAGCGGCAACTACTTTATCAGCATGTAAGTTCATTTCGCAACCACCACCTAATGTTAACCCGTGTGGAGCAACTACCACTGGTACAGATGAATAACGGCAACGCATCATTGTGTTCTGGAACATGCGAATAGCCATATCAAGTTCATCGTACTCTTGTTCAATAGCGAACATAAATATCATTCCCACGTTAGCACCAGCACTAAAGTTGGCACCGTCGTTGGCAATAACAAGTCCTTTGAATTGCTCTTCTGCAATATTGATGCTTTTATTAACAGCTTCTAATACTTCGCTGCCAATACTGTTCATTTTAGTATTCCATTGTAGGCCAACTACATCATCGCCAATATCGTATAAAGCAGCGTTACTGTTTTTCCAAACTAGCTTGTCTTTATAGTTGTTCAATACAATAAAGGCATCACCTCCAGGTAGTGCTTTGTAGTTACCGGCTTCGCTTTCATTCATTGCATGCTGTTGGTAATACAGTTTTTTGCCCTGTTGTACCTTGTAAAAGCTAGTATGGCCAGCCGCTAACATGGTTTCAACCCAAGGAGCCACCTGGTAGCCTGCTTTTTTCATAGCGTCAACAGTGTTGGCAACACCAAGTGTATCCCAACTTTCGAAAGCACCAATTTCCCAACCAAAACCAGCCATCATGGCATCATCTACACGATATAGTTCATCACTGATTTCTGGAATACGGAAAGAGATATAAGAGAACAATGCATAATGAAAGTGGCGCAAAAATTCAGCCGCTTTATCAGTACCACTTACTAAGGCTTTTAAGCGCTTATGCAAGTTGTCAATAGGTTTGGCAGTTTCTACCGTTGCAAATTTTGGTTTCTTACGCGGCTCATAGCTAAGTGTGCTAAGATTCAGCGTTTGAATATCTTTTTTCCCTTCTGGTGTTTTTACTTTTTTAAAGAAACCTTGTCCGCTCTTGTCGCCCAACCAGTTGTTGTTAACTAAGGTTTCTAACCATGAAGGGATGGTGAAAATGTTGCGAGCTTCATCGTTCGGACAATTATCGGCAACACCTTTAGCTACTTTCACTAATGTATCAATACCCACTACATCGGCTGTACGGAAGGTGGCGCTCTTAGGTCTGCCAATCAACGGGCCGGTTAGTGCATCAACCTCGTCAATGGTAAGGCCCATTTTCTCCATGCTATTGAAAATGGCCATGATGCCGAATACGCCAATACGGTTCGCAATAAAGGCAGGTGTGTCTTTCGCTAAAACCGTGGTTTTGCCTAAAAATACATCGCCATAATGCATTAGAAAATCTACAACAGTGCTATCGGTATCAGGGGTAGGAATAATTTCTAGTAACCGTAAGTAACGCGGCGGATTAAAAAAGTGTGTGCCGCAGAAATGCTTTTTAAAATCGTCGCTACGGCCTTGCGATAATAAATGTATCGGTATACCCGATGTATTCGATGTTATTAGTGTACCAGGCTTACGATACTTTTCTACTTGTTCATATACCTGTTGCTTAATATCAAGACGCTCAACCACTACTTCGATAATCCAATCGGCTTTTGCAACGTCTTTCATATTATCAGTGAAGTTGCCGGTTGTAATGCGCTTAACAACATCTTTGGTATACACCGGACTAGGGTTGCTTTTCACGGCTGCGGCCAGCGCATCGTTCACAATCTTGTTCTTTATGGCTGCCGGTGCATCGGCGGGTGTGTCTTTTGGCTGAATATCGAGCAACAACACCTGCACGCCAATGCCAGCAAAATGGCAGGCAATACGGCTACCCATTACGCCCGAACCCAACACTGCTACGTTTTTGATAGAACGTTTCATATGGTAAAAAGCATTTTAGTGGTTTCAAAACTAAGGGAAAATTAGTTGCATAGCTAACTATTTTAACGCTTTCTTTTACCTTACGGTAAATGTGGTTTCGAGGGTAGCCATTACTTGCATCGAATAAAAAATCACTCCCTAAGGAGTGATTGATGCTTGCGAATTGCGTATTCATTTGCCGTAAGGCGTTACAACATTTAACTGACCCCTGCGCCGGCATTAATAGCTTCCGTTGGGTGCACAAAGTGCAACTTGCCATTAGCATCTTCGGCCATTAGAATCATGCCTTGGCTTTCAATACCACGCATCTTGCGGGGCGCCAAATTCGCTACCACGCTTACTTGCTGGCCTACAATAGCTTCGGGTGTAAAGTGCATGGCAATACCCGATACAATAGTGCGGGTTTCAAAACCTAAATCTACTTCTAGCTTGAGCAGTTTATCGGCTTTTTGCACTTTTTCGGCACTTATGATAGTACCAATTCTAATATCTATTTTGGCAAAGTCATCGAATTGAATTTCAGTTTTTACGGCTGTAAAACTTGGTGCTGTGGCTTGGTTGGTGCTACTACTGCTGTTGTTTTGTTCCATGGCTTTAGCTAATCCTGCTTTTAGTTTTGCTACTTGATGTTCTATCTCAGCATCTTCAATTTTTCTAAATAATAACTCTGGTGCACGAAGGCTATACCCCACGCTTAACAATTTTAAGCTGCCTGCATTTTCCCAAGCTAGCATACGCTCAACTACCTTCATCATATACAACATTTTGCGGGCAGTGTTGGGTAAGAACGGCTGGATGAAAATGGCTAAATTGGCTGTTAGCTGTAAGCTTAAATGCATACAGTTGTTAATGAGTTGCTGTGCATTGGCTTCGGTACTATTCGCTTTCTTCCAGGGTTCTTTCTTTTGTAAGTATTGGTTGCCGCTGCGTGCCAGATTAATTACTTCAAAGAGTGCATCGCGGAATTTATAATCGCTAATGAGTTGTTCTACTTTTTGTTTTGTATTTGCAATTTCTTGTATCAACCATTGATCGGTTTCATCTTGCAAATCGGCAACAAATGGAGGTACTTTGCCACCACATAATTTGTGCATGAGCACAAAACTGCGATTCACAAAATTGCCAAATACAGCTACAAGTTCATTGTTTACTGCATCTTGAAAGCCCTTCCAGGTGAATTCGCTGTCTTTTGTTTCAGGGGCTATGCTGGTAAGGTAGTAGCGTAACGCGTCGGCAAGTTGTGGTCCTCCGTTTTCTTTATTCACAAAGTCGTCGATAAAATCTTGCATTTCTAACTTCCAGTTCCTACTGGTGCTCATTTTATCGCCTTCTAAATTCATAAACTCGTTCGCAGGCACAAATGCAGGCAAAATGTTGCCATGCAATTTCAGCATAACGGGGAAGATGATGCAATGAAATACAATATTGTCTTTCCCAATAAAATGTACCAATTGCGTATCATCACTTTCCCAGTAAGGTTGCCAATCTTTTCCTTGCTCAACAGCCCATTGTTTGGTAGCAGATATGTAACCAATAGGTGCATCAAACCACACATACAATACTTTGCCATCGGCATCTGCTACCGGTACTTTCACGCCCCAGTCTAAATCTCTTGTTACTGCTCGGGGTTGTAGGCCGCCATCTATCCAACTTTTGCATTGTCCTACAACATTGGCACGCCAATCGTTTTTATGTTCTTCTAAAATCCACTTGCGTAAAAAATCTTCGTGGCGGTTTAATGGCAAGTACCAATGTGAAGTTTCTTTTTTAACAGGTGTTTCGCCGCTGAGGGTGCTCACCGGGTTGATGAGCATTTCAGGACTTAAGCTAGTACCACACTTCTCGCATTGGTCGCCATAAGCACTATCGTGGCCGCAGTTCGGGCAGGTGCCTTTAATGAAGC
>DMPB01000169.1:4290-4539 GCA_003456175.1 Chitinophagaceae bacterium
ATAATATTGAGCTGTAGTTTTTATTTCAAGTTCGCCAGCATCGTTCAGTTTTTTGAAAAATGCTTGTGCTGTTTCGTGATGTACTTGCGATGATGTTCGATGATAAATATCGAAAGCGATACCCAAATCTTTAAAATTTTGCTCAATAATGGGGTGATATTTATCAATAATGGCTTGTGCCGTAGTGCCTTCTTTCATGGCTTGTATTGGAATGGCTGTGCCGTGTTCATCGCTACCGCATACAAAAAC
>DMPB01000169.1:4826-4946 GCA_003456175.1 Chitinophagaceae bacterium
AAGTAGGCGCCTGCTAAATGCCCAATATGTTTTAAACCATTGGCATAAGGTAATGCCGCTGTAACTAAATATCTTTTAGGTGATTGCATCGATCGAATTTTTATTTACCGTAAGGTACTT
>DMPB01000169.1:5172-13096 GCA_003456175.1 Chitinophagaceae bacterium
TTTACCGTAAGGTACTTACGTAAATGTAGCCGCCATACGGGGCTGCAAAGGTAACGTTTAAGCTTGTGTTGGTTTTATGTAAAACGATAGTTTCCATATTTGATGGCTGTTAAAATTTAATATTCACTTACCTTGTGCATAGCAAACTACGGTTAAGCGATACATGAGCGAACTACAAACACTATTTGATAATGGGCATCAGCATTACCTACCTCACTTGAGTGTAGATTGTGTGATTTTTGGTTTTCACGATAATGAATTGAAGGTTTTGCTGCTCGAAAGTTGGTATACGAAAGATAAAGTATTGCCCGGTGGCTTTGTGGGGCAACAAGAAAGCCTGATTGATGCGGCTACACGGGTGCTCAAAGAAAGAACCGGATTGAACAATGTATTTTTAAGTCAGTTCGAAGTATTTGGAGACCCGCAACGTGAGCAACATAAGTTTTCAGGTAATGTGCTTCAACAAAATGGTATTGATGCTGCAGGTAGCTGGCTACTCGACCGTTTTATTTCTATTGGTTATTATGCGTTAGTAGAATATTCAAAAGTACATCCGCAACCCGATGCTGCGAGTACTTGTGCTTGGTGGCCGGTGAACGATTTGCCAACTATGTACATTGATCATGGGTTGATGATTACTAAAGCGTTGGAGAAGTTGCGGCAAAGCTTGCATTTTCAACCCGTAGGGCTCAATTTGCTACCCAAGAAATTCACCATGCCGCAGTTGCATCGTATGTATGAAACCTTATTTGGTATGCCGCTTGATCGCCGAAATTTTCAACGAAAAATTATGGCTACCGGCATTATACAGCAGTTGCCAGAAAAAGTAAAAGGTGTGGCTTACAAAGCACCACACCTCTATCAATTTAAAACCAGGCAATATCAAAAAGCCTTACAAGCAGGTTTGTTCTTGCTGTAAAGTGTAACCTATTTGCCTGTAAGGGCTGCTATGGCTGTTGTTATATTTGGATAGCTGAATGTGAACCCCTTTTGCTGAATTAGTTTGCTACTTACAGTAGTACTTTTTAAAACCTCTATACTCATTTCACCAAGTATTAATTTTAGTATAAATGCAGGTACGTGTATAGGGATGAATAAATTGCCTCGAACTGCTTTTGCTAACGTGAGCGTTAGTGTTTTGTTATTGACGGGTTCGGGTGCAACTGCGTTGTAGCTGCCAAACAATTGATTGTTCTCAAGTGCGAAGAGGTACATTTGGGCAAGGTCGCTTACGTGAATCCAACTCACCATTTGTTGTCCGTTGCTCATAATAGCAGCAATACCTCCCATCAGTGGTTTTTTGAATTCTACAAGTGCGCCGCCATCGTTACTTAATACAATGCCAATTCGCAATTTTACCAATCGTATCCCAAGTGTTTCAATCGGTGCAACACTTTGTTCCCATGCAAGGCAGGTAGTACCGAGGTAGTCGTTACATGCAGGAGTTTTTTCAGTAAAACCTTCTTGCAGGCTCAAAGTAGTGTCGGGGCCATACCAACCAATAGCACTTGCGCTGATAAAGGCTTTCACTTGATGCTTATTACGTTGCAGGGCATTTACTAATAATGCGCTGCTTTGCGTACGGCTATCGGCAATTTCTTTTTTTCGAGCTGCCGTCCAGCGTTCGTCGGCTACGCCAGCACCAGCCATGTGTATGATATAGTCGGCCGCTGTAACAGCATCATTATCAATAGTTTGCTTTTTTACATCCCAATGGGCATATGTTATTTGTGGAGTATTGTTGTAACGCTGTGGTGTGCGGGTAAGCAAAATGCAGCGATACCCTTTTGCTACGAGTAACGGCACTAAGGTTTTTCCGATGGTGCCAGTACCGCCTGTAATTAAAACTGTGTGTTGCATAATTATAGAACAAATATAGTTGCGTTCGGTTGCAGCATAGTACAATTTAGTATTGACCGAAAACTCTGATGCACTTACGTAAATGCTGTAATTTTTGCACTATGAAACAAAGAATAATTGCGTTCAGCTGCTCTTTTTTGGTATTGATTGGATGTAGCACGAAGCAGCAGGTAGATTTGATTGTGCATAATGCACAAGTATATACCGTAGATAGTGCATTTACGCAAGTGCAGGCTTTTGCGGTTAATGATGGTAACATTGTTGCACTAGGCTCTGATAGTGCTATACTGGCGGCTTACTCCAGCGATAGTATACTGAATGCACAGCAACAGTTTATTTATCCTGGTTTTATAGATGGGCATGCTCATTTTGTTGGTTATGGACAAGGCTTATTTCAAGTGAGTTTGTTTGGTATGAATAGCTGGAAAGCCATTGTAGATAGTGTACAAGCATTTGCCGTAAGGCACCCACAAGAAACATGGATTCGTGGCAGAGGTTGGGATCAAAACTTATTTGCCGACAAACAGTATCCTGATAATAGCTTGCTCAACCAGTTGTTTCCTGATAAGCCGGTATTGCTTACACGGGTAGATGGTCATGCTGCTATTGCTAATGCTAAAGCATTGGCATTAGCTGGCATTACGCCAAGTACAACGCCGGTGGGTGGTGCTGTTGAAACCAAAAATGGCGTGTTAACAGGCGTGTTGATTGATAATGCAGTTGATTTGGTGACAGCTAAAATTCCTGCTGCGACTGCTGCAGATTACGAAAAGTGGCTATTGGCGGCACAACGCAATTGCGTTGCTATGGGCTTAACTACTATTACCGACTGTGGCTTGATGTATAACGATGTAGCCCAAATTGATGCTTTGCACAAAGCAAATAAACTACAACAACGCTTGTATGTGATGTTGAGCGATGATACAGCTAACTATAATCGTTATTTAGCGAAAGGACCTTATGTTACTGATCGCTTATGGGTGAAAGGAATCAAAGTATATGCCGACGGCGCTTTGGGTAGTCGCGGTGCATGCTTGCTAAAGCATTATGCCGATAAGCCAGGTTGGTTTGGCTTTTTACTAAAAGATGAAAAGTATTTCGATAGTCTTGCCAATGTATTAGTGAAAACAGATTTTCAAATGTGCACGCATGCCATTGGCGATAGTGCCAATAGAACGGTGTTGAAAATCTATGAGAAATACCTGCAAGGCAAAAACGATAAACGTTGGCGTATAGAACATGCACAAATAGTAGCACCAAGCGATTTTTATTTGTTTGGTAATAACAGTGTGGTGCCAAGTGTGCAACCTACCCATGCAACCAGCGATATGTATTGGGCCGAAAATAGATTAGGTAAAGAACGTATGGCTGGTGCTTACGCTTACCAGCAATTACTACAACAAAATGGTTGGTTGCCTTTAGGTACCGATTTTCCGGTTGAAGATATTAGTCCTTTCAAAACATTTTTAGCTGCGGTGTATCGGGTAGATGCACAGCAGTATCCTAGTGGTGGGTTTCAATCGAACAATGCATTAACTCCTGAACAGGCGTTACGCGGAATGACCATATGGGCAGCTAAAGCCAACAGAATAGAACATGAAGTTGGTAGTTTAGAAGTTGGTAAGCGAGCCGATTTTTTGCTGTTGCCTAACAACTTACTCACAACTCCTCCCAATGCCTTGCTACAACTTGCTGTAACAGCAACATATATTAATGGTGTTAAAGTGCATTAGTATTTACCGTAAGGTTAACCATAAGTAGCCGTGCCGTGAGGTGCGGCTTTTTTTGTCATAGAATTGTCATTGTTGCATAACTGACAATCGTTTGACTTTTCTATGGCAATTCTTTTAGCGGCAATAGCAATTTTTGCAAGGTAATTGTTACACATGCAAAAATCTATCGCTTCAATTTCATGTATGCTAGCCATTTTGATGGTGGGTACTTGTGCGATGGGGCAAACCAGTGTACGCAACCTTACGGTAAAAAAAGATACGATCTTCAACGATAAGCCTGAAGAGGTAGTTGTAACAGCTACACGTACGGAAAGAAAACTCTCGAATATAGCGGTGCCTTTCACCATGATTACGCAGCAGCAAATACAAGCTGCAGGTGTGGTACGTATGCAAGAGTTGCTGCAAGAACAAACGGGACTATTCATTACCAGTGGATCTGGCACAGCGGGTATGGGTGGCGGTGTTTTTGGTAATGGTGTACAGATACAAGGAATGAGTCCTGATTACACATTAATTCTCATCAATGGAGAACCCGTTATTGGAAGGCAGGGCGGTACATTGAATTTATCACGCTTTACTGTAGCTAATATTAAAAAGGTAGAGGTAGTTAAAGGGCCTAGTAGTAGCTTGTACGGTAGCGAGGCAATGGGTGGGGTTATCAATATTATCACAGAACAACCACAGCAAAATAAGTTTGGTGCCAGCTTACGTATGGGTAGTTATGGTATTGTTGATGCTTGTGCTAATGGTAGTTTTATAGGCAAGAAAAGTAGCACACATGTAGCGCTTAACAGTTACCGTTTTGGTGGCAGCGATTATAACAACAACTTAGTAGGTTATACACAAGATCCCTTTACCAATAACACTGCACAAGTACAGTACAATCAGTTGTTGGGAACAAATACAAAATTGTTGGTGTTTGCTAGATACAGCTATGAGCAAACTAAAAATTTGTTTGATGCTAATGTAAATACTACAGCACCTCAGAAATTAATTGATGGTCGTATTCGTATTAATGATGTTAATATTAATCCTACGATACAGCATAGGTTTAGTAACAAAGTGAATACTTCGTTGCGCTTGTATGGCACTATGTACGAAAGCATTCAGCAACTGAACGAAGAAAATACACGTAATACATATTATTACGATTACTTTAAACAGCAATTCTTTCGCATAGAAAATCAAACGAATATTACCTTGCCTGCTAACAACACACTTTCGATAGGTGGTGGTTTTGTTCGTGAAATTTTAAACACCAATCGCTACGAGGGTGAACGTACGAATAATATTGCCTACGGTTTTGTACAAAACGAATGGCAGCCTACTGCTCAATGGAATATTATTGGTGGCTTGCGTTACGATGCTAATGAAGACTATGCTTCACGCTTAAGTCCAAAGTTAGCGGTACGTTATAGCCCTAATAATCGTTTGAAATTCACCGCCTCTTACGGCGCTGGTTTTAGAGCTCCAGATTATCGCCAATTGTATTTGAGTTTAGTGAATCCTGCAGCGGGTGGTTATGCTATTTACGGCAGTAATGAAATTTCTACTGCTAAATTGCAGGCTTTGCAGCAGCAAGGGTTTGTTAGTACAATTTTGCCAAGAGCCAACGATCTAAAAGAATTAAAGCCTGAAACAAGTAACGGATTTAACATTGGTGCACAGTATAAGTGGGGTACAAGTACCACGATTGATGTTAACCTATTCAACAACGATATCAGCAATCAAATCATCTTCGATATCATCGCTTTGCGTGGTAATGGTCAGCAAGTATATAGCTACTTTAATGTTAAGCGTTCTTTCACACGAGGCGGAGAACTAAATATACAGCATCAGTTCAATAGTAAGTGGACGATTACCGCTGGTTATCAACTACTATTTACTGGCGATAAAGATGTTGTTGCTGCAATTGCCAATGGCAAAATGTTTGGTAGAAGCGAGGCCAATAACGAGGTATATGCCCTGCAACGCAACGATTATTATGGGTTGCCTAATCGTAGCAAGCATATGCTGAATGTAAAGTTGTTTTATCAGCATCAACCAAGTGGGTGGAGTGCATCTGTTCGTGGTATTTACCGCAGTAGATGGGGTACTAACGATGTTGATGGTAATGGCATTGTCAACCGAACCGATGAAACAGCTAAAGGCTTCTTACAACTCAATGCTAATGTGAGTAAAGATTTTAATACACACTGGCGTGTAATGCTTGGTGCAGAGAACTTGTTGAATTATCGCGATGCTGTTAATATACCCAATGTATTAGGCATTAATGGGTACATAGCAATCCATTATCAACTACAAAAACGTAAATAATTTTTTTAAACCATAGATTATGATGAAGCAAACATTAGGTATGGCCGTTGTAGCAATCGGATTAATTATTTCTACTACAGCCTGTGAAAAGAAGAACGATGCAACACCAGCACCAACAGTAACCACTGATAGTGCAACGCTTACTGTAAGTGCCGATGCTGTTAACGGTAGTTACACGTATTTTAACTTACGTACCAAAGCAACTGTTACAAGTGCACAACAACAAACTACTAATTGGGATTTTGGTATGCTTTTTACAAACCTAGTAGCTAACGCAACACCTAATGGCCCTGGTACAGGTGGCGTACAGGTAGTTGACGGCACTTTAGCTGGCGTTACTGCTGCACCAGAAACTGGTTACGTTGCAACCATTACCGATTACACGCAATGGGCTAATTACAACGGCACTACAAGAACTTTTTCTCCACGCCCCGGTCGTATTATAGTTTTTCGTACTGCCGATAATAAGTACGTGAAATTAGAAATGCTAGCAGCCGATTATGGCCCGTTAGCCGGTACACCTCCCCGCCCAACAACTATCATCTATCGTTTTAGATACACCATTCAAACCAATGGTACTCGTAATTTCTAAAATTATAGTAACCTAATAGTGTTGGCATTGAATAAAAAAGCAACTCGTAAGAGTTGCTTTTTTGTTGTTATTCATTTGCGTAAGCATTTGCCGTAAGGCAGTATTACTTTTTTTAATGCAAGTAACTACCTTACGGTAAATGAATGACCAATTAAGCACCGTGGCATTGTTTGTATTTTTTGCCGCTACCACAAGGGCAAGGGTCGTTACGACCAATTTTTGGCCCTACCTGAATGGGTTGTTGTTTAGGCGCAGGTGTTGGGTCGTAATAATCATTTTGGTTCGCTGCATAATCTTCGCCCGCAGCATCAATAGCAGCTTTATTGCTTTGTAAGTGGCTTAAGTCGGTTTGTTCTTCTCTGCCTTCTCTAATTTCGGCACCGCCATCTTGCTCAATCGGAATACCGGCATGACTTAAGAAATTCACCATATTCTTACTTACTTCAGCATCCATCTTACGGAACAACTCAAACGCTTCTTTTTTATAAATCACCAATGGGTCTTTTTGCTCATACGTAGCTGTTTGAACGCTTTGCTTTAAATCGTCCATATTTCTTAAATGCTCTTTCCAAGCATTATCAATGAAATTGAGTGTAATGCTACGCTCTAAGGCATGCAGTAATTCTACACCGTTGGTTTGTATCGTTTTATCGAGGTTGGCAACAATTTGTAGACCAATTTTGCCATCGGTAAATGGAACTGCGACATTTTCGATATGAGCACCTTGCTCGTTACGAATATTTGCAAACACAGGTACGGCTTGCTGCGCAATGGCTTGCTTTTTATTTTGGTAAGCCGTGTATGCTTCGTGGTACAAGGTATCAACTAGCACATCGAACTTTTCTTTGATAAATTCATCTTTAGAAATGTTTGTTTGAATACCAAAGTTCACAATAACATCAAGTGTAAAGCCTTCGTAATCGGCAGTTTCTTTGCTGTTAGCCACAACGCTTTGCGCTGTTGCATAAAACGCATTATCTAAATCAATAGCTAAGCGTTCGCCAAACAAAGCGTGGTTACGCTTGCTGTATATTACAGTACGTTGCTTGTTCATAACATCATCGTACTCTAGCAAACGCTTGCGGATACCAAAGTTATTTTCTTCTACTTTTTTCTGTGCTCTTTCAATGCTTTTGGTAATCATGCTGTGCTGAATTACCTCACCTTCTTTATAGCCTGCAAAGTCCATTACCTTGGCAATGCGTTCGCTGCCGAACATACGCATGAGGTCGTCTTCTAACGATACAAAGAATTGGCTGCTGCCGGGGTCGCCTTGGCGGCCGGCACGACCACGCAACTGGCGGTCAACACGGCGACTTTCGTGACGTTCTGTACCTAAAATGGCTAAACCTCCAGCATCTTTAACGCCGGGTCCTAGTTTAATATCGGTACCACGACCAGCCATGTTGGTGGCAATGGTGAC
>DMPB01000169.1:13313-13678 GCA_003456175.1 Chitinophagaceae bacterium
CCACGACCAGCCATGTTAGTGGCAATCGTTACTGCTCCTGCTAAACCTGCTTCTGCTACAATTTGTGCTTCACGGGCGTGCTGTTTGGCATTTAATACGTTGTGTGGTATTTGCTTTTGGCGTAAGATGCGGCTTAATAATTCACTCACTTCTACACTGGTAGTACCAACTAGTACAGGGCGACCAGCTTCACGTAGTTCTACAATTTTATCAACTACAGCACCATACTTTTCTTTTTTGGTTTTGTAAATGAGGTCATGCTCGTCTTTACGTGTAATAGCTATGTTGGTAGGTATTTGAACTACATCTAACTTGTAAATATCCCAAAGTTCTTGAGCTTCTGTTTCGGCAGTACCCGTCATACC
>DMPB01000169.1:13926-14117 GCA_003456175.1 Chitinophagaceae bacterium
GTTTCGGCAGTACCCGTCATACCACACAGCTTATGGTACATACGGAAGTAGTTCTGTAAAGTGATAGTAGCATAGGTTTGTGTACTTGCTTCAATCTTTACATTCTCTTTTGCTTCAATCGCTTGGTGTAGGCCATCGCTATAGCGGCGACCTTCCATAATACGACCGGTTTGTTCATCTACAATTTTAAC
>DMPB01000169.1:14344-14502 GCA_003456175.1 Chitinophagaceae bacterium
GTTTGTTCATCTACAATTTTAACCTGACCTTCAATTACTACATATTCATCGTCTTTTTCAAAGAGTGTATATGCTTTTAGTAATTGTTGAATGGTATGAATGCGATCTGCTTTAACGCTATACTCATTGAGTAGTGCTTCTTTGCGGTGCAGTTTTTC
>DMPB01000169.1:14724-14949 GCA_003456175.1 Chitinophagaceae bacterium
GCTTCTTTGCGGTGCAGTTTTTCTTCTGCAGGCAGCGATGCATCGTTATCTATGTTGGCAAGCCCAACAGCAATATCGGGCAATACAAAGAAGTTTGGATCTTCCCCCGACTTGGTAATCATATTGATACCCTTATCGGTAAGCTCAACAGAATTATTACGTTCATCTATGTAAAAGAATAATTCTGCATCGGCCTTTGGCATTTCACGCTGCTGATCGGCAAGA
>DMPB01000053.1:0-340 GCA_003456175.1 Chitinophagaceae bacterium
GATTTTGTACAAAAGCTGAAGCCTCAGTAGTACAAGAGCCACATCAAAAGAAGATGCGTTTAAAACAGCTCCATATCGCCAAGTGTGTACTGCCAATTACTACTATCAAGAAGACTATCCATCATGGCAGTTGCATTCACATCTTTAATAGTAACAATCGGTCCCATATTTCTAACAGGGATAGCTCCCAACCATTTAAAATAAGGTCGATGTAGTAGGTAATGATTACCACTCATACTGGTGAACGAAATACGATGTTCCTTACGTAAATGTTGTACAGCCTTTGCAAGGTCATGACTTACTTGCGATGCAGGTGCATGCGATAAAGGGAAGAAATCGC
>DMPB01000053.1:568-747 GCA_003456175.1 Chitinophagaceae bacterium
TGCGATAAAGGGAAGAAATCGGTAATACGCATTTCTTTAGCAAAGCCTTGGTGCTTAAAACGATAAATTAACAAGTAATGTTTGTGATCGGTTAAATATCCATATCGGTACAGCGGATTATCTGCGTAACGCCATTGAATGTAAGCGGGCTGTGTAGCTGTATGTATGCCTTGGTATCC
>DMPB01000053.1:982-8677 GCA_003456175.1 Chitinophagaceae bacterium
CTGGCGTAACATCATTTGCCGTAAGGGCTGCTATACCGCTCCAATCGCATACAGGCGTAGCATCTGGCGCATTAATTGGGAATGGCTGTTTACGCAACAGCTTACGTGTAACGATACTTATAGGGGTGTGTAGTTGCAACTTCATGGGCATACGGCCTTGTGCTTCCCAGCCCATTTTCAAATATCCGGGGCGGCTTTGTTCGTTAGGGGTATTGAACACAAAGTGTATACCATCGCTTTTACAAAGTTCTATCTGTTGCAGGGTTAATTTTTTGAATATGCCTTTGCCCTGATGCAACGGATGCGTAGCTGTATCTACTGCTCTAATAGCTCTAAAGGTTTGCGATTGCCACTGCCATTGCCACTGCATAAAAGCTCTCAAACCAATGAGTTCATTATTTTCTTCTGCAACTAAAACGTAAGATTTGCCGAAAGGAGATGTTTGATGCTTCCAGCGCCACAATGCTTCACTTTTAGGGAGTAAACTTTCGCCAAGAGAGGCTTTCATTAACGCAATGATAGCAGGGATATCGGTATCGTAGGCAGGACGAATATTCATGCAGGCAAGATAAATAAAACCACTCTTGTGTGTATGTGTATGGTGATGAATGTGCACATGCCTTACCACCGAATACTGCTACGATGCTAAAAAAGCCTGATTCTTAACTATAAATTCTTAATTCTTGAGTATTCTTGCACCATGCAAGCTCCCTTAAAACTAGTACGTATAACTACTGTGCCACTAAGCATGCGTTTGTTAATAACGGGGCAGCCACATTATATGCAAAAAAGTGGCTTTGATGTAACCTTAGTTAGTAGCGAAGGCGTTGAAGATTGGGCCGCTATACCTGAGCTACATAGATTTAAGGTTGAGAAGATAAACATGGCCCGCCAAATTGCTTTGCTGCAAGATGTTAAGAGTTTATGGCAGCTTATTCAACTCTTCAGAAAAATTCGTCCGCATATTGTGCATTCTCATACGCCTAAAGCTGGTTTGTTGGGTATGATGGCTGCTTTTATAGCAGGTGTGCCTGTTCGCATTCATACATTGGCAGGCTTACCCATGATGACAACTTCTGGCGTTAAAAGAACTATTCTCGCTTGGGCGGAACGCTTTACCTATTTTTTTGCGCAACAAGTTTGGGTGAATGGTAAGCAGTTAAAAAGCTTTGTAGAAAATGAGGGGTTGCTTCCCTTACGTAAATCGTACATGATTTTGAATGGTAGCAGTAATGGTATTGATTTATCAACATACCATCCCGATGCTTTAGATGATGATCGCTTATTAGCATTGCAACAGCAGTATGCATTTACCGCAAGGAAATTTTATTTTCTAGCAGTAGGTAGGGTTGTGAAAGATAAAGGTATCATTGAATTATTACGAGCATTTGCACAAGTACATCAACAACATCCTCAAACGCATTTGGTATTGTTAGGGCCATTAGAACAACACCTCGATCCCATACCTGACGATTGTTTGGAAACACTACAATCGCACCCTGCCATTACGCATGTGCATTGGAGTAACGAAGTAGCGTATTTTATGCAGTTAAGCAATTGCTTCATACATGCAAGTCATCGCGAGGGCTTTCCGAATGTGGTATTGCAGGCCGGTGCTATGGGCTTACCTATTGTTTGCAGTATTATTCCGGGTAATACTGATATCGTAGAAAATAATAACGAGGGTTATTTGTTTGAGAAAGGCAACGAACAAGCATTGCTTACACAAATGTTAGCTGTGTTGCATAAGCCCGACATAGCTCAAGCTAAAGCGCAGGCATTACAGCAAAAAATACGCTTACAATACGATAGGGTTGCTGTACATCAGGCTATTAAAGAACAATATATTCACCATCTTAAACAACAAGGCTTTGATGTATCGAGTATTCATTAAATCTTTTTTGGATAGGTTGTTTGCGTTGGTGGTGCTATTAGTAGCGGCCCCCATCTTACTATTACTCATAACGTTGCTAGCAATTGCTAATAGCGGTAAGCCATTTTTTACACAACCAAGAGTAGGCTATCGTAATCGTATTTTTAGGGTGGTAAAGTTCAAAACCATGAACGATAAAAAGGACACCCACGGCAATTTATTGCCCGATGCAGTACGACTTACACCAGTGGGCAAATTTGTTCGTTCAACTTCTTTAGACGAATTACCGCAATTGTGGAATGTACTTATTGGCGATATGAGTTTAGTAGGCCCGCGTCCGCTGTTAATCGAATATTTGCCTTTGTACTCTCCAGAACAAGCGAGGCGGCATCATGTAATGCCGGGCATTACTGGATGGGCACAAGTGAACGGACGTAATGCTATTAGTTGGCAGAAGAAATTTGAACTAGATGTTTGGTATGTACAACATCAAAGTTTTTGGTTAGATCTTAAAATTATTTTCCTTACGGTAAAAAAGGTGTTCGTTCGAGAAGGCATTAGTGCCGATGGACATGCAACGATGGAAAAATTCACCGGAAATTAAGAATGCTATGATTTATTTATATGGTGCTAGTGGACATGGAAAAGTGATTGCAGATATTGTAACAGCACAAGGCGATACTATTGGTGGTTTTATTGACGCCGATACTAGTAAAAAAGTATGGCAATACAACACTTATGCTACACTGCCAAGCCAATTTTCCAATGATGACGCTATCATTATTAGTATTGGCAGCAATAGTATTCGAAAGCGATTAGCCGCCGAATTAGCTGCTTATCGTTTCGCAAAGGCTATCCATCCCAATGCTGTTGTGAGTAGCCATAGCAGCGTTGGTGTTGGTACGGTTATCATGGCTCATGTGAGTGTTAATGCTGATGCAACAGTTGGTACCCACTGTATTTTAAATACGAATTGTAGTATTGATCATGATTGTGTACTAGAAAATTTTGTTCATATATCGCCAAACGCAACACTTTGCGGCAACGTATATGTTGGTGAAGGTATCCATGTGGGTGCAGGTGCTGTGATTATTCAAGGTAAGCGTATTGGCAAAAATGTTACTATCGGTGCAGGTGCGGTTGTAATACGTGATGTGCCCGACAATGCTGTAGTAGTTGGTAATCCGGCAAAGCAAATTCGATAAATCATTTGCACGTAAGTGCAGTTAAAAAAATACCTTGCGGTAAATATTAGAACTCGAAGAACAATAACATGCAATACGAGAAAATTTGGTTAAGTAGTCCACACATGGGTGGTAGCGAGCGCAAGTTTGTAACAGAAGCTTTTGATACGAATTGGGTAGCACCGCTTGGCCCTAATGTGAATGGTTTTGAGCAAGATCTAGCAACTTGGTTGGGTAAGGGTAGCCATGTAGCAGCACTTAGCAGCGGTACGGCAGCAATACATTTAGCGTTGATATTATTGGGAGTAGGTGCTGGTGATGAAGTGCTTTGCCAGAGTTTTACTTTCTCTGCTTCTGCCAACCCTATTGTGTATCAGGGAGCAACACCTGTGTTTGTAGATAGTGAGCCAGATACTTGGAATATGTGCCCCATACAGCTTAAAAAGGCTATTGAAGACCGTATTGCCAAAGGGAAAAAGCCTAAAGCAATTATTCCTGTGCATTTGTATGGATTAATGGCCAATATGCCTGCCATAATGGAGGTTGCAAATGCTTATGATATTCCTGTTATTGAAGATGCAGCAGAAGCGCTAGGCAGTACTTTGCATGGTGAGGCAGCAGGTACTTTTGGTGTAATAGCGGCCTTAAGTTTTAATGGCAATAAGATTATTACAACATCGGGCGGTGGAGCTTTAGTAAGTAATAATGCCGCATGGGTAGAGAAAGCTCGTTTTTTAAGCACACAAGCTCGTGACGCAGCGCCGCATTATCAACATAGTCATATCGGGTATAACTACAGAATGAGCAATATCAGTGCTGGTATTGGTCGCGGACAAATGGAGGTGTTGGCAGAACGTGTAGCACAGCGCAGGGCGAACTATAACTTTTACGTAAGTGCATTGGGCAACTTACCTGGTATTAGCTTTTTAGCAGAACCTGAGGGCTATTTTAGTAACAGATGGCTTACTTGTATTACGGTGAACCCAGCTTTGAGCGGAGGTATCACAAGAGAACAAATTAGGCTTCATTTAGAGCAGTTCAATATTGAATGCCGCCCACTTTGGAAGCCTATGCATTTGCAGCCAGTATTTGCTGATGCACCTTATTATGGTACAAACATTGCGGAACAATTATTCAATGATGGACTTTGCTTGCCAAGTGGAAGTAATCTTACAGCGGAGCAGTTGACTTTTGTTGCAGATAAGATTAAACAAATGTGGTAGTTAGTAAAGTTTATGTCGGTATTGGTGTTTCAATTGACCGAATTTCTTTGAAATGCCAAGGGTAAAGTAGATATTTGTTAACTGCTGTAATCCAATATCATTTGAAAGTCCAACCGATTCCCCCTGATTGGCTTGCTTTTTAATGGTGATACAGTCGTATACGGTTGATAGGTTGTAACGATTGTTGACAACAACTAGTAATGATAACCCCGTTGCTTGAGTTGTTGATGCCAAACTAAATGCGTGGGATTATGAAACAACTACACAACTTACTGAGTCAGAATAGAATAGCACCGCGTTGGTTTATATTTCTATTGGATATTATCATTTGTAACCTTTCGCTTGTATACGCCAACTATTTACGCTTCAATTTCAACTTTGATATTCTTGCGGAGAAGCACATTATTAGTGAGGTAATTATCATTACAACGGTTAATGCTATTTTCTTTGTAACGTTCCGCACTTACGAAGGTATTATTCGTTTTTCGGGTGTAAAAGAAGCCCTACGTACGGCATCTGCTATTTTCTATTCTTTCTTTTTGATTTCTGTTGTCAACATTATTTCTAGGTTTTTTGGTGGTACCGATTTGGTACCAATGAGTATATTAATCATTTACTTTTTTACGGCCTCATTTTTAGTATTTGGATATAGGTTTTTAGTTAAAAACCTATATGCTCAAAGCTTACGCAACAAGAGTTCTAACAATGTTATCATATTTGGAGGCGAGTTGAATGGTAGTATGTTGAAGCGTACCATTGAGCAGAATGGTAAAAACAATTACAATGTTGTAGCTTTTGTAGATGATGATGAAAAATTTGTAGGCAAGTCTATTGATGGGGTTAAAATTTACACTTTTGATCAAATTAGGGAAGTAGTTGATACTTGGAAAGTCAATAATTTATTTTTTGCGAAGCAAGATTTCGATTTAAAGCTTAAAAATGCGATTGTAGATTTTTGTTTAGAAAAGAATATCAAGGTTAAAAACCTACCACCCGTTACCGAGTGGATTCACGGTCAACTTAATCTACAGCGAGTAGAAGAGGTGAAAATTGAAGACTTGTTAAATCGTCCTGCCATTCAATTGGCGAACACACATGTTAACAATTACCTTAAATCTCGTAGGGTATTAATTACTGGAGCAGCAGGTAGCATAGGTAGCGAAATTGCTCGTCAGGTGGCAGCTATATATCCTCAGGCAATTATCATTTGCGATCAAAACGAAAGTGGTTTGTTTGAGTTAGAATATGAAATCAACCATAAGTATGGTTATCAATCTGAAATGGCTGTATTTATTGGTGATATCCGCGATAAGAAAGCCATGCAGCATTTGTTTGCAGTATATAAGCCCGATGTAATATTTCATGCAGCGGCTTACAAACATGTGCCTTTGATGGAGCAACATCCATGCGAGGCTATCAAGAACAATGTTTTAGGTACCATGCTTTTAGCCGATTTGGCTGAAAAATACCATGCAGAGCGTTTTGTAATGGTAAGTACCGATAAGGCCATTAACCCAACCAATGTAATGGGTGCTAGTAAGCGTATTGCAGAAATGTATGTACAAGCTTTACAACATAGAGATTTGCCTTATTATGTAACACCTGCTGGCAGCATTCACGAAAAACCGCTCGAATACAGAAACCCTCGTAGAACAAAGTTTATTACCACACGTTTTGGTAACGTATTGGGTAGCAATGGTTCGGTAATTCCTCGCTTTAAGCAGCAAATACAAAAGGGCGGGCCTGTTACGGTTACACACCCCGATATTATTCGTTATTTTATGACCATTCCTGAGGCTTGTAACTTAGTGTTAGAAGCTGGAACTATGGGCAACGGGGGTGAGGTGTTCTTATTCGATATGGGTGAGCCTGTAAAAATTGTTGATTTAGCTAAAAAAATGATTCGCTTGGCGGGTTATATGCCAGAACGCGACATCAAAATTGAGTTTACCGGATTGCGTCCAGGCGAAAAATTATTCGAAGAGCTTTTAAACAAAGAAGAAGAAGTAATTCCAACCCACCACAAGAAAATTTTGATTGCTAAAGTGGCAGAACAGGTGTACGAATCGTTAAAGCAACAAATAGATGACTTAATATTTTTAGCCAATGCTAATAACGATGATGAAGTTGTTCGTTTAATGAAAAAAATTGTACCAGAATATAAAAGTAAAAACTCTGTGTACGAAAGCTTTGATACACAAAAACCGAGCAGTTCTAAGCCTGCCAATATTAATTAAAACCTTGTAAAGTAATTATTGATACTAGGAAAGCCGCGAACTATGTTTCGCGGCTTTCTTAGTTAGGTAGATTATTTATAAAAGTTCATGGTTTTTCTCATGAAACTAATCGCGTGAGTATAGCTAGCTTCTTTTCTTCTTAAAATCGCCACGCTTCCATGCCTTAATAAACTCATTCCATGCTATAGGATTGAATAGGTTGATAGGCGCTTGTTGCCCTTGAGAGTAATATTTGGCACTCTGCGTACGCATTTGCATGTTAAAAGCTTCACGGCCGTCGGCTGGTAAGCTAGCTAACAAAATTCTACGCTTTGCTTCATCGGTATTTTGGCGAGCTATTTCGTATTGGTCGGCTGCAACTTCTGTATTCACAAAATCTCTTTCAAATTGCATTCTGGTTGGGCGTGGTTTTAAAATTGTAGCAGGTAAGAATGCAGTATCATTCACCATTAACTGAATGACACTATACTGATTGCCATCTAGTTTTACAGGAACATGCATGGTTTTGTCTTTATACCCAACACTCGAAAAGCGAATATTATCGCCTTTTAAAACCGCAATCGAAAAAACTCCTTGTTCGTTGGTAATGGTACCGCGGCCTTTATCTTCAACAATTACACTAACGCCTGCTAAGCCTCTTAAGCTATCGGCAGTCATTACTACACCATATAATTGTACTACAGAATCTCTTGTTTGTTGCGCCAATAAACATTTGCCCGTAAGGGCCATTACCCAAAACAATAAAAAAGCTACGTAACGTTGTTTCATTAAACAGGTTTTCGAGTAAAGTAAAAGCAGAAATACAACAACAAAATAACCGGATGCAAAGTTACATTTGCCACTTGTAAATTCTTTTTAACAAAAATACTTGCATGACAGAAGCCGATATTCTCAAAGCCCTAAGCAATGTTCAGGAACCCGATTTAGGTAAAGATCTGGTTACGCTAAACATGGTGAAAGATATTGCAATTGATGGAAACAACGTTGCTTTTACCATTGTGCTTACAACACCAGCCTGCCCGATGAAAGATATGATGCAGCGTGCCAGCGAAAATGCCATTAAATTATTAGTGAATAAAGCAGCTAACGTTACCGTAAATTTTACCGCAAACACAACTACCAAACGTTCCGATAGCCAGCAAATGTTGCCTGGTGTGAAAAACATTATTGCCGTTGTT
>DMPB01000053.1:8935-9104 GCA_003456175.1 Chitinophagaceae bacterium
AAAGGTGGCGTTGGTAAAAGCACCGTTTCGGCTAATTTGGCTTTAGCTTTAGCACAGGGAGGTGCTAAGGTCGGTTTGATGGACGCCGATATCTATGGCCCTAGTGTGCCTATTATGTTTGGTGTTCGTGGTGAGCGCCCCATGATGAAGGAAGTGAATGGCAAGGGTA
>DMPB01000053.1:9343-10866 GCA_003456175.1 Chitinophagaceae bacterium
GCAAGGGTATGATTGTTCCTTTGCAGAAGTATGGTATTGAGTTAATGAGCATTGGATTATTGGTAGATGAAAAAAATGCTGTGGTGTGGCGCGGACCTATGGCTAGTAGTGCCATCAAGCAATTTGTAACCGAAGTAGCTTGGGGTGAGCTAGATTATTTGGTCATTGATATGCCGCCCGGAACTGGCGATATTCACTTAACACTCATGCAAACAGTGCCTGTTACAGGCGTTGTAATTGTAACTACACCACAAGATGTTGCCCTTGCCGATGCCAAAAAAGGTATTGCCATGTTTGGTCAGGCGCAAATAAATGTACCTATTCTTGGTCTGGTAGAAAATATGAGTTATTTCACGCCAGCCGAATTGCCTGAAAATAAGTACTACATTTTCGGTAAAGAAGGTGGCAAGAAGTTAGCAGAAGAGTATGAGTTGGCTTTTTTAGGACAAATTCCGTTGGTGCAAGGTATTCGTGAAGGCGGCGATAGCGGTACACCTATTATGGTAAGCAACGAGGCTATTACTAAACTCGCTGTTGAGCAAATGACTGCCTCCGTAGTACGCAATATTGCTATTAAAAATGCTTTGAAGTAATTACGCTACATACATTTACGTAAGTATAATAACGTACAAATAGCTGCCCAATCGGGCAGCCATTTTCATATATCAATTATTCTTTCAAGTGTGCTGTTTAGCGAATACTTTTACAAAGAATTTATCTTAACAACCAACGCGTTATGAGAAAATACCTAACCCTTTGCCTGTTACTATTGGCGTCATTAGTACATAGCCAAATACTCCTACAAGAAAGTTTTGATGGCACCACTTTTGTTCCTGCCGGATGGTCTCAACAAATTATTAGTACCGGTAACCCTAACTCTGGCGATATGCCCGGCGGGTTATTCGAACGAGCCATATCTGGAAGTAACCCCACCGCTTTGCCGCGTAGCGGAGCAGCAATGGTGCGGTATCGTTCTTACGATTTTAACGTGAGCAGTTCTGCCGTTTTAATTACGCCAGTATTGAACTTAAATGGAAGAACTAATGTAAAGTTGCGTTTCTGGATGTATCGCGATGCAACCTATCCAAATAGAGATAGTGTAGTGGCTTGGGTGAATACAGCTGCATCGCTAACAGGTGCAACTGTGCTAGGTAAAGTGAGTAGAAATATTGCCTACGAACCAACGCAGACAGCAGTTGGCTGGTATCAGTACACGTTTGATATTCCTGCTAATTTCAATGGTGCTACCAACTATATTTTGCTTCAAGCGGTTGGTATGTATGGTAATAACATGTACTTAGATGATGTTCAAGTAGAACAAATTAATAATTGCAATGGTATACCTGTTGCAGGTAATATTACCATCGATAATAGTGTTGTATGTGGTAATGGCACTGCTAACCTTGCGGTAAATGGCAACTCCGATGCAACAGGTGTAGTATTACAATGGCAGCGCAGGCTCAATACCACCAATGTGTGGACTGATATTCCTAGTGCTAACGCTACTATTTTAAGCAATGTTA
>DMPB01000116.1 GCA_003456175.1 Chitinophagaceae bacterium
GGGTTCTACAAGCAGTATTGGTAATATTTCAACATAAACTTGCGGTTAAGTTTACCAACATAACGCATTGATTTACAAGGGAAAACGAAAAAACAAAAACTAACAATTGTTATGATTGAGTGTCATTTGCACGTAAGTGCCCAATAGATTTTTCCATGGCTGCTACGGTATGATATGCCGTGTATTGCTGATAACCGATAGTACTTACTTGTGCTAGCAAAGTAGGGTTACCCAACAATGCTATTACTCGCTCCGCCAAATGGCTAGCAGTATTGGCAACCAGGTGTTGCGAAATGGTTTGAAACAGCAACTCTAACCCCGACAATCCGAATGAAGTAGTTACGCAAGGCGTTTTAAAAGCAAAAGATTCTATGATTTTGATATTGGTACCTGACCCTGAAAACATGGGGGCAATGGTAAGTTGCACTTGCGTGTAAATGGCTATCATGTTGGGCACTTCGCCTACAACCTGTACCTGCGGATAGGTACTGTATGCTTGCTGCTGTTGCTGCGACATTTCTTTGCCCACCAATAGCAATTGAGCGTTGGGAATATGGGCTAATACTAAGGGCCATACCCGATGCAACAAAAAATCGACTGCCTCTATATTCGGCGGATAGCTCATACTACCAATGAATGCCATGGCAGGTGCGGCACCTGCCAACACTTCTTTATTAAAGTGTGGCTCCGGAACAATATTGGGTATTACGTAAGGTGCCATGTCTGCCCAAAAAGGCAAAGGCGCTTTCGCAAAAATGAGGGTGGTGTTTTGATAATGCGATCGATAAAACCTTTTTAGAAAACTCATCTTATACGCATGTTCGGCCCAACGCCTTAGCATCCAACGATGTTGATAACGCGTAGCTAAAATTTCGAACGGATCATCGTCCATATCTACCCAAACCTTTGCGTTGAATTGCTGTAACTGTACTCGGTTAGCAATATAAAAATGCCTAAAACAGAGCACTGCCGGCTCCCAAGCCTTTACATAACTTGTTATTAAAGCTTGTAATGCAGCTTCGTGTGCAAAGCGTTTGTAATCTATTTTATAGCGTAACAATCCACCCGTTTGCTGTACTCTTTGTAAATACGATATGTTAATAGGATTGAGTGTAAAAACCACATCTTCATACGCTACACCCAGAGCCGCGGCGGTGGCCTGCGGTATTTTATCGGCAATGTACTTGTTGTACACATCGGGGGCACATAAGCAAATAAGCTTCACATTAAAACTTGCTTGCAATGCTTTAATGGTATAAAAACTACGCACTGCTCCGCCAGATTTCAATGGATAAGGACTATAAAACGATATGTACAATAACGTAGGATTCATGTAGGAGTTAGGACCGCTTTCGTACCCAAACAAGTAGCAAAAGAGCAACTATTCTTTTAAATAACCACCACCTTGCGGTAAATTTTATGGGATATTGAAAGTACACCTTCATATTAGGCCATAGCGCTACGAACTTTTTACTTCTAATTAATGCGAGTATGGTAAGCCCATGCAGGTAGGCTTGCCTTTGGTAGGCAGCATTGGCGGCAGTAGCTCCCAAATAGCTTTCATGAAACTGCAAACTCTTTAAAATGGTTGCGTAATTTTCGCCATTCAGTAATCGAGTATGCCAATGCGAATTATCTACTAACCGATAGGTACACAAATTTTGTTTCACAAAAAACCAATTGAACTGTGTACTAATTACTTTCCATTGGTGCCAATCTACGCAGGCATTGAAACGAGCATCAAAACCACCCACGGCTTGATACACGCTTGTGTGTACACAAACGCTAGCACATTGTATGTAGTTATCAATGAACAATCCTTTTTTTTCTTGTATAAAACCTTGCGGCAAATGCTGTGCGGCTTCATTTGCACGTAAGTGCCCACTTTGTTCTAAAAAGAAGTTATTGCAAAAAATGGCTTTGGCACCACTTTCGTACAAATGCTTATCCATGGTTGCATAAAACAACGGATCTACTAAATCGTCGGCATTCAACAGATGTACAAAACTATCTTCAAGTGCCAATGCTACACATCGATTTAAGTTGCGAGCCAAACCTAAATTAGTTGGGTTGCGGTGGTATTCTATCCCTTTAATACCAAGCTGATTGATTACAGCAAGTACATCGCCATCGGTACTTGCATCGTCTACCACCATTAGCCTGATACGATTGTTATGCAATGGCAAGGCAGCCAACACAGAGCACAAAGTTTCGTGTAATAGATGTACTCTATTGTAAATGGGAATGATAACACTCCATGCAACATGCGTTTCAAAAGATGGTACTTTAATGCTCATAGCATTGGTATTCTTTGTGCTTGAGCTGCTAAAACTACAGTACCCCAATCGGCACTCCACACAATGCCTTCTTCGGCAGTTTTTATGGTAAAGCCAACGCCGGGTTGTATGTGATCAACATCTGAAATACCTGTTAAATGATTACCATAACCAATAGACCAAATGGTATAATAATTACCCACTGTTAAATTGCATGGTTGTAGTGTTATTACGTAAGCTGCTGCTTCACCTTTTTGCAATGTTATGCATGGCTCTAAAAAACAAGTACCTACCGCTAACCCCGTTTGAACCGACATAATCGTGAATGCAAATCGAGCATTGGCCACAGCTACTGCCGCTTTCACGGCAACAACTATATCAATGGGTTCTGTAGCATCATACGCAACAGCGTGTTGGTGTAGTTGCATGCTTACAAAAGCAACTGTTCGTTGCAAATCGAACCTTCGATGCGCCTGCGTGAAGTATATTTTTTCGTTTGTAATTTGTTGTACCGTAGTTCCGGCATACGCTTGCAGCACAGCATGAATATTATCTTGTAAGCGTAATTGTCCGCCTGCAAGCAGTAGCCCTTTGGTGCACAAACGCCTCACCGCAGCAGTGCTATGCGAAACAAAGAGAATGGTTCTACCTTGTTGCCTATTAGCAGCTTCAATACTACCAAAACATTGTTCTTGAAATTTGTAATCGCCAACAGCCAACACCTCATCAATCAGCAAAATATCTGATGATAGGTGTGCTGCCACTGCAAATGCTAACCGTACATGCATGCCACTGCTATAACGCTTCACAGGCGTATCAATAAATGCCGCAACACCCGAAAAATCAATGATAGCATTTAATTGCTTGAGTATATCACGTTTGGTCATGCCCAACATGGTACCACTGAGCATAATATTTTCTCGACCTGTTAACTCTGGATGAAACCCAGTACCAATTTCAATAATACTTGCCACCTTCCCTTTAATGCGTATGGTACCTTTAGATGGGGTTATAATTTTCGCAGCAAGTTTTAACAGCGTACTTTTTCCGGCACCGTTGGCACCAACAATGCCAACAACATCGCCGGCTTGTATTTCAAAACTTACATCATTTAATGCTAAAAAATCGGTAGTGGTATCGGTGTCATTTACCTTACGGTATATATCTTCTTTATAGCGCCACTTACGCCACCAACGGTCTATATCGTGTGCCAAGCTTGCCTTGCCCAAAACACCTCGTTGGTAATGTTTGGTAACTGCTTCAAAAGATAATACTGGCTTCCCCATATCTGTGCTAAGCAATATCTGCAACTTTTTGTTCCGTAGCTAAAAAGGCAACAGTGCCCAATATCAAAGCAGCTAACGCAAATAAAGCTGCATACATACTATTGGTTGTGATGCTGCTATCTACAGTGGTAAATGCAGCCGCAAAACCCGAAAAAATAGGTGTAAGCGGATTCAAATGAATGAGCGCATGTTTATCAAAGTAATTGGCTGGGTAACATACCGGCGTAATAAAAAGTAACAATTGTACCGCAAAGCCTATTGCAAAACTCACATCTCTATACCGTAGCGATGCTGCTGCGAGCAATAAACCAATACCTAAAGCTATTGCACCCAACAATAGTAACCAAGGAATAGCTAATAACACCTGCCAACCTAATTGGTACTCAGCACCTAACCATTGCCAGAGTAATAGGCCCATCAAAAAAACACCTACATGAATGGATAATTTGATGCAATTGGAGCCAATAATAGCCATAGGCAACAAAATCTTAGGAAAATATACCTTTCTAAAAAGTGATGCATGCTGAAAAAACACTTGCGCCGTACCATTAAAACTGGTGTAAAAAAACTGCCATAAAAAGCTATTGGCCATATAAAAAACCAATTGTTGCGTTTTACTAACGCCCTTCCACCATGGCATTTCTTTAAATACAATAAAAAATAAGATACAGGTAGCTAAGGGTTGTAACAAATGCCACATAGGGCCAAGTATTGTTTGCCTGTAGGTAACAATAAAATCTCTTTTAATGAGTGCAACGAGTAAGTCTTTATATTGTAACAGATGCTTTAACTCGTACCAACGCCAACTTCCGGCACGAATAGTTTCGTCCCAATAATCTTCAGGCAAGTCGGAGGTTTGTAGAGCGTTCATCTAACAAAATAACACGTTTTACGATAAGTGTTAGTTGTTTTTAGCGGCATTTACCGTAAGGTATCAAAAAAAATGTGGCACTTCGGTGTAACCTCCTTACTTTTGCAGCCCAAATTCACATTTTTAAAAACAGGGAAAATGAACAATTACGAATTGATGGTGATTTTTACCCCTGTGCTTTCTGAAG
>DMPB01000095.1:0-529 GCA_003456175.1 Chitinophagaceae bacterium
GCTAGCCATTATGCACTTACTGTTTATGGTAAAATTGGTATCAAGGTTTGGATTTGTAAGGGTGAAGTACTTGGTAAGCGTGATTTGAACCCTAACATTCTGAGCGGTAAAGTAGGTGAACCTGGTGGTGATCGTAGAGATGACCGCAGAGGTGGTGGTGACCGTCGCGGTGGTAATGACCGTCGTGGAGGTGGTAGAAAAAATTAATTAGCTAATAACTCATAGCGTAGGCATTTGCCGTAAGGCTATGAACAAATAGTATCACAATGTTACAGCCAAAAAGAACCAAACATAGAAAAGTACAGAAAGGCCGTATTCGTGAGGTTGCTAAGCGTGGCACCACGATTGCCTTCGGTTCTTATGCCTTAAAAGCTACTGAACCTATTTGGTTAACCAACCGCCAGATAGAGGCAGCTCGTCAGGCCATGACACGTGCCATGAAGCGTGAAGGTAATGTATGGATTCGCGTATTCCCTGACAAAGTAATTACTCGTAAGCCTTTAGAAGTGCGTATGGGTAAAGGTAAAGG
>DMPB01000095.1:700-8977 GCA_003456175.1 Chitinophagaceae bacterium
TGGATCCGCGTGTTCCCGGACAAGCCGATCACCAAGAAGCCTGCAGAAACTCGAATGGGTAAAGGTAAAGGTAACCCTGAATTCTGGGCTGCTGTGGTTGAACCAGGACGTATCATTTTTGAGTGCGATGGCGTAAGCCAAGAAGTTGCACAAGAAGCGATGCACCTAGCAGCACAAAAATTACCTATCAAAACCAAGTTTATTGTACGTAGAGACTTACAAGCATAAACATGGCTAATGAGATAATGAGATGATGCGATAATTATAACGCCGTTCATTATCTGATTATCAAATTATCGAATTATCAAATTGTTCATCATGGCTAAGAAAGTAGATTTTAATAAAAGCTTGAAAGATTTGTCGGCAGACGACTTGAAAGCTCGTATCGCTGAAGACAAACTTCGCCTGAAGAAGCTTGAATTTGCTCATGCAATTTCACCATTGGAAAGTCCAATGAGCATTCGTATCCTCAGAAGAGATATTTCTCGTTTGGCTACAGCTTTAAGAAAAAGAGATCTCGGCATCTAATAAAACAGTACAACAATGACCGAAAGAAATTTGCGTAAAACAAGGATAGGTGTTGTTAGCAGCAATAAAATGGAAAAAACCATTACAGTAGCTGTTGAACGTAAAGTGAAGCACCCTATCTATGGTAAGTTCGTTAAGAAAACTACCAAGTTCCATGCTCACGATGAGAAAAATGAATGTGGTATCGGTGATACCGTTCGTATCATGGAAACTCGTCCGCTTAGTAAAACAAAGCGTTGGAGATTGGTAGAAGTTATCGAGAAGGCCAAGTAATTATTATTTATCAAGCTATACAATGCAGATGCTTGTACAGCCGCTGATAGTAACATAATGCTACAAAGTAGCTCCATAGTTTAAAATCAACAACAATGATCCAGCAAGAAAGCAGACTGAATGTTGCCGATAACAGCGGTGCCAAAGAAGTTTTGGTGATCCGTGTATTGGGCAATTCTGGTCAAGACTATGCTCATATTGGCGATAAAATTGTAGTTACCGTTAAAGATGCTATTGCAGGTGGTGGCATTAAAAAAGGTACTGTTAGCAAAGCCGTTATCGTAAGAACTAAGAACAAATTGCGTCGTAAAGATGGTTCTTACATTCGTTTCGATGATAACGCTGTAGTACTTCTTAACAACTCCGATGAACCTCGCGGTACACGTATTTTCGGGCCAGTTGCTCGTGAATTACGTGATAAAGGGTACATGAAAATTATTTCACTTGCCCCGGAAGTATTATAAGCATATCTTTGCAGCCCGTTAAAAAAAACGGTATGCTCCCAAACCATTTGAATTTTTCAAATCAACAGCAATGAGCAACAGATTTAAACCCAAATACAATATCAAAAAGGGCGACACAGTTGTGGTAATTGCCGGCGATGATAAAGATCTTAAAAAGCCTCGTAAGGTTTTAGAAGTAATCATCGATAAGGGTAGAGTATTAGTAGAAGGTGTGAACATTGTAACCAAGCACACTAAGCCTACTGCACAAAACACCCAAGGCGGTATTGTAAAAGTAGAAGCTCCTATTCACATTAGTAATGTGCAATTATGGGATGCAAAAACCGGCGCAGCTACGAAAATTCAACGTAGCCGTAACAACGGTAAATTAGTTCGTATTAGTAAAAAATCTGGGGAGGTAATCAAATAATGAGTACTGTTAAATACACTCCAAGATTGGCAGATAAGTACACCAATGATGTAGTACCTGCCTTGATGAAGAAGTTCGCTTACAAAACTGTAATGCAAGCTCCTAAATTGCAAAAAATTTGTATTAACCGCGGTATCAACGGTGCCGTTGCCGACAAAAAGTTGGTAGACATTGCTGTTGAAGAGCTTACAACCATCACTGGTCAGAAAGCAGTACCTACAATGTCTAAAAAAGACATTAGTAACTTCAAGTTACGTAAGGGTATGCCTATCGGTGCTCGTGTAACACTACGTGGCGAGAAAATGTACGAATTCTTAGATCGTTTAGTAGCTGTGGCTTTACCACGTGTACGCGACTTTAAAGGTATCAGCGATAAGGCTTTCGATGGCCGTGGTAACTACACGTTAGGTGTAACTGAGCAAATCATTTTCCCTGAAATTGATATCGATAAAGTTAATCGTATCACAGGTATGGATATCACTTTTGTTACTACTGCTAATACCAATGAAGAGGCTTATGAGCTTTTAAAAGAGCTTGGCTTGCCTTTCCGTAACATCAAAAAAGATAACAACTAACTTTTAACCCATATACAATGGCAAAAGAATCAGTAAAGGCTAGACAAAAGAAGCGTGAAGCTTTGGTAGCCAAGTTCGCTGAGAAAAGAGCTGCACTTAAAGCTGCTGGCGATTATGCTGCTCTAGACTTACTACCTAAAAATGCCTCACCAGTGCGTTTAAAAAACCGCTGTAAGCTTACAGGTCGTCCAAAGGGTTACATGAGATACTTTGGTATTTCTCGTGTTATTTTCCGCGACATGGCTTTAGATGGCAAGATCCCAGGTGTTAAAAAAGCAAGTTGGTAGTATAACCTTACGGTAAATATTTACCGCAAGGTACCAACCATTAGCAAATTCATTCACTCATCATCTTTTCCAATTATCCGCTCATGCGGATGTAGGAGGACAATATTATGGTAACAGATCCTATAGCAGATTTTTTAACTCGCGTACGTAATGCCCAAATGGCTAACCACCGTATCGTTGAGATTCCTGCAAGCAATCTTAAGAAAAGAATTACCGAAATTTTATACGAGCAAGGTTACATCCTTAAGTATAAGTTCGAAGACGATAACAAACAAGGCGTTATCAAAATTGCTTTAAAGTACGATGCCGCTACAAAACAACCAGCTATCCGTAGCTTAGAACGTGTTAGCCGTCCAGGTTTGCGTCAATACGCTAAGCCAGCCGATTTCAAGCGTGTTATCAATGGTTTAGGTATTGCTATTTTAAGCACCAGCAAAGGTGTTATGACCGACAAGCAGGCTAAGAGCCAAAATGTTGGTGGTGAAGTACTTTGCTACATTTACTAAGATATTACAGCACCGAGCCTTGGCTCGGTGCCTTTACATATTAAGCTTGTAGATTAAGCCTCATAGTCGTGGCTGAAAGCAAGCACTATTAAGCAACAAAATTCAAAAAAACCGACTATGTCTCGTGTAGGTAAAAAAGTGGTTACTGTTCCTGCTGGCGTTACTATTACAGTAAGTGCCGATAATACAGTAACTGTAAAAGGTCCTAAAGGTCAATTAACTGAACAATTAGACCGCGACATCGAAGTAAAGATTGAAGGAACAGAAGTAACTGTGACTCGTCCTACAGATCAAATTCGCCACAAAGCATTACACGGTTTATATCGTGCATTAATTGCTAATATGGTAACAGGTGTTACTACTGGCTATAAGAAAGATATGGAACTTGTGGGTGTGGGTTTTAAAGCCGCTAATACAGGTAATATTTTAGATCTTAGCTTGGGTTATTCTCACAACATTATTTTCGAAATTCCTAAGGAATTAAAAGTTACTACTGTAACTGAAAAGGGTAAAAATCCAATCATTTCTTTAGAAGGTAGCGATAAGCAATTACTTGGTGCTGTATGTGCCAAGTTACGTAGCTTACGTAAGCCTGAGCCTTATAAGGGTAAGGGTGTTAAGTTTGTTGGTGAGGTTATCCGTCGTAAGGCTGGTAAGTCTGCTGGTAAGTAATAGCAAATAAATAAGTTTTAAACACGCCGCTGGCAGCATCAGCGGTGTAAATAATACAAGCAATGAATAGCAAATTAGTTCAAAGGCAAAAAATCCGCTACCGTATTCGTAAGAAGGTAGCTGGTACTGCTACTCGTCCACGCCTTGCTGTATTTCGTAGCAACACAGACATTTATGTTCAGTTGATTAACGATGATGCAGGTGTAACCCTAGCTGCAGCTAGCTCAAAAGAGAAAGATATTGCAGCACAAAAAGGTACCAAAACCGAAAAAAGCAAGTTAGTTGGTGCAGCTATCGCACAAAAAGCAATAGCACTTGGCATTACAACTGCTGTATTTGATCGTGGTGGTAACTTATATCATGGTCGTATCAAAGCCGTTGCCGAAGGTGCCAGAGAAGGCGGTCTTCAATTCTAATAACAAGATTTAATTACGAGATACAATGTTAAACACAAATAAGGTGAAAGCCGGTGGCGACATGGAACTTAAAGAAAAAGTTGTTGCCATTAACCGTGTGGTAAAAACCACTAAAGGTGGTCGTACTTTTAGTTTCTCTGCACTTGTTGTAGTAGGTAACGAAAAAGGTATTGTAGGCCATGGTTTAGGTAAAGCCAAAGAAGTACAAGAAGCCATCACAAAGGGTATTGAAGATGCTAAGAAAAACTTAGTACGTGTACCAGTTATGCATGGTACTATTCCTCACGATCAGTTTGCTAAAGCTGGTGCTGCTAAGGTTTTAATTAAGCCTGCTGCACACGGTACGGGCGTAATTGCCGGTGGTAGCATGCGTAGCGTGCTTGAAAGCGCTGGTATCACAGACGTTCTTGCTAAAAGTTTAGGTAGTGCTAACCCTCACAACGTGGTTAAAGCAACTATCAAAGCTTTGAGCACATTACGCGAGCCTGTTACTGTAGCTAAAGAACGTAACATCAAGATCACTAAGGTTTTCAATGGTTAATTATAGCGTAGTAGGCAAAAGCCACTGCACAAACTTTTTCAATTATGAAAAAAATAAAAATTACGCTGGTTAAAAGTCCTATTGACCGTCCTGAGCGTCAGAAATTAACGTTGAAGGCTCTAGGTTTAGGTAAGTTAAACAGTACAAAAGAGGTTGAAGCTACACCACAAATACTTGGTATGGTTACAAAAGTGAACCACCTTGTTAAAGTAGAAGAAGTAGCCTAATTATTCATGCGAGGGGTTAAGATGCCCCGTAAGTAAAAAAATCTACAATGAAACTACACAATTTACAACCAGCCGTTGGTAGCACACACAAAGAAAAGCGTTTAGGTCGCGGTGAAGCATCTGGTAAAGGTGGCACTAGTACAAAAGGTAACAAGGGTGGCCAAAGCCGTGCCGGTTACAAAAGTAAAATGGCTCACGAAGGTGGTCAGATGCCTATTCAACGTCGTGTACCAAAGCGTGGTTTTAAAAACCATAACCGTGTTGAGTACAAAGTATTTAACCTTGGTCAAGTAGAGCAACTAGTTGAGAAGTATGGTATCACTGAATTTAGCTTAGAAAACCTTTACATCAACGGTTTAGTAAGCAGAACAGATATTGTTAAGATTCTTGGTACTGGCGAACTTAAAACTGCAGTTACCTTCAAGGTGAACGCTATTAGTGCTAAAGCTAAGCAGGCGATTGAAGCCGCTGGCGGTAGTGTTGAAATCGTAAAATAATGTTGTTGAATTTACCATAGACGCACTTTCTTTACGATAAGTGCGTCTTTTTTGGTTTATACACACTACCAACATTTATTAAAGTATGCAGCACAAAATGGTATGGTAAGTAATACTAAATACCGTACATTGCGTGCCGCAGTGTTATTAGTAACGCTGCACAAACCCCAATCATAACTACCAGAACTAACGCTTGAAACAGCGTATTTTGGACTACTGAAAAGACTTTTTGAACAAATGAAAAAACTTGGTCAAACACTAAAAAACATTTGGAGTATTGAGGAGCTACGCAGTAAAATCTTGGTTACCCTAGGTTTGGTATTGGTGTATCGTTTTGGTACCCATATTGTACTGCCTGGTATAGATCCAAATTTAATTGAGCAAGCTCAAAAGAGTGCTTCAAGTAATGGCCTACTTAGCTTGTTCGATACTTTCGCAGGTGGTGCCTTTTCACAGGCTTCTATTCTAGCGCTAGGTATCATGCCATATATCAGCGCCTCAATCTTCATGCAGTTGATGACCATTTTGGTGCCTCAGTTCCAGAAAGTGCAAAAAGAAGGTGAGAGTGGTCGTAAGAAAATCAATCAGTGGACTCGCTACCTCACTGTGTTGGTAACCATGTTCCAAGCAGGTGCCTACATTGCTTATTTAAACGGTCCTGGTTATGGTGAAGCACAAATCGCTGCTTATAAAGATTATTTCTTCTTGAGCACTATCATTATTCTAACGGCTGGTACCTTATTTGTAATGTGGTTAGGTGAGCGTATTCAAGATAAAGGCTTAGGTAATGGTACTTCCATCATTATCATGGTTGGTATTTTGGCACGCCTTCCGCAAAGCATTGCACAAGAATTTGCTGCTAAAGTTGGTGCTAAAGATGCTTACGTGAAAGGTATGGTAATCTTCGGATTTGAGATTGTTGTGTTGATTTTAATCATCATGGCCCTAATCATTTTAGTACAAGGCGTACGCCAAGTACAAGTGAATTATGCTAAGCAAATTGTTGGTAACCGTGCTGTTGGTGGTGCTCGTCAGTTTTTACCATTAAAGGTGAATATGGCAGGTGTTATGCCAATCATTTTTGCGCAAGCAATCATGTTCTTACCGACTTTATTCTCTTTTACCAATTTAGATAGTGCTCAGGGTATTGTTAAGATATTTAGCAATCATAGCAATCCTTGGTATATGCTCATCTATTCAATCATGGTAATTGGTTTCACCTTCTTATATACTGCTTTGATTTTCAATCCAAAACAAATGAGTGAAGATTTAAAGCGTAATAACGGATTTATTCCGGGTGTGAAGCCTGGTCAACCAACTGCCGACTATATTGGTACGGTAATGGATAGAATTACTTTACCAGGTGCCGTATTTTTAGCACTCATTGGTATCTTACCTGGTTTTGCAGAAATGCTTGGTGTAACACAAGGTTTCAGCACATTCTTTGGTGGTACTTCATTACTAATTATGGTAGGTGTTATATTAGATACTTTACAGCAAATAGAAACGCATTTACTGATGCAACAGTACGATGGCTTAATGTCTAGCGGTCGTGTACAAGGTCGTCAAGCGGCTTATGGTGCTACTATCTAGTAAAGCTTCGATATTTCTTATACTATTTTGCAACAACCTGCTATTCATATGGCAGGTTGTTGCGTTAAAGCAATCCTACATTTACCGTAAGGTTATTATTTAAATTTTTTGGTTAGCTACCTTTGCACGTATGATTTTTTATAAGACCGAAGCCGAAGTGGCTATTATGAAAGAAAATGCAACCCTTGTAAGCACTATGCTTGCAGAAGTTGCATCGATGCTCAAACCCGGCATTACAACCATGCAGATTGAAACCCTCTGCAAAACCATGATTTACGACCACAAAGGGGTGCCTACATTTTTAAATTACGGTGGTACCTATCCGTTTGCGATTTGCGCCAGCGTGAACGATGTGGTAGTACATGGCTTCCCGAACAATAATGTGTTGAAAGATGGCGATGTGGTAAGCATAGATTTGGGTATTACCAAAAATGGATACATTGGCGAACATGCTTATACATTTGTGCTCGGCGAGGCAAGCCAAGAAGTTTTGCAATTAGTGAAGGTTACTAAAGAAAGCTTGTATAAAGGCATTGAAAAGGCAATAGTTGGCCAGCGTATTGGCGATATCGCTTATGCCATTCAAGAACATACAGAACGTAAGCATGGCTATGGCGTTGTGCGTGATTTAGTGGGTCATGGTTTAGGCAAGCGATTGCATGAAGATCCGCAAGTTCCGAATTATGGTAAGAGAGGCACTGGCCCATTGCTAAAAGAAAATCTTACCATGGCTATTGAACCTATGATTAACATGGGCACACGCGAAGTGTATACCGATAGTGATGGCTGGACTGTAAGAACTAGCGATGGTAAGCCGAGTGCTCATTTTGAGCATAATGTATGTGTGAAAAGAGGTAAAGCACTGATACTCAGCGATTACAGCATCATTGAAGCTGCAGAGCAAAAAAATAGTAATCTCAATACAAGTTATCAAGTTCCAACATTAGTTGGATAAGCTAGAAGCCGCTACGTGCGGCTTTTCTTTTAACCTTACGGTAAATGAACACACAACAACCTACGGTAATTATTATTGGGGGTGGCGCATCAGGCCTGTTTTGCGCTGTTAATTTGGCTCGGCAAGCACCACACTTAAAAGTGATAGTGCTAGAAAAAACAGATAAACTACTTAGCAAAGTACGTATTAGCGGCGGTGGTAGATGTAATGTTACACATGCCTGTTACGATATTCCTACGTTAAGTAGCCGCTATCCGCGAGGGCAACAACTGATGAAGAAAACCTTGCATTGGTTTCAACCGAAAGATACCATTCAATGGTTTCAAGAACGTGG
>DMPB01000098.1:0-151 GCA_003456175.1 Chitinophagaceae bacterium
ACGCCGCTGCCGTCTTCTGCAGGTGCTTGGTAGCCAGCATCTTCTACCGCAAAGCCACGTGTTGGTAGTTCATCGCCACTTGGCGGGTCTAATTTTACTTGCTCACCCTTTTCATTAGTAAGCGTGTCTGTAATGGGGTTGAACGTTAAGT
>DMPB01000098.1:379-1086 GCA_003456175.1 Chitinophagaceae bacterium
GTAATGGGGTTGAACGTTAAGTCGCCAGCAATAGCAAGTGCAGTAACCAATTCAGGCGAAGCAACGAAAGCGTAAGTATTTGGGTTACCATCGGCACGCTTAGCAAAGTTGCGGTTAAAGCTATGAACGATGGTGTTCTTTTCTTGCTTTTCGGCACCCATACGATCCCACATACCAATACAAGGTCCGCAAGCATTGGCAAATACAGTAGCACCAATTTGTGCAAAGGTATCTAAGAAGCCATCACGCTCAATGGTATAACGAACTTGTTCGCTACCAGGTGTAATGGTGTATTCTGCTTTTGTTTTTAAACCCTTGGCTGCAACTTGTTTGGCAAGGCTTACTGCACGGCTAATATCTTCATAAGAGCTGTTGGTACAGCTACCAATTAAACCAACTTCTACTTTAGTAGGCCAGCCATTAGCGGCTGCTACTTCTTTCATTTTAGAAATTGGTGTTGCTAAATCTGGAGTGAAAGGACCGTTTAAGTGTGGTTCTAACTCGCTAAGATTAATTTCAATGATTTGGTCGAAATACTTTTCTGGAGCTTCATATACTTCTGGGTCGGCATTGAGGTAAGCTTTAACGCCATCGGCAATTTGGGCAACCTCTTCGCGGCCTGTTGCTTTTAGGTAGCGGCTCATGCTATCATCGTAACCGAAGGTTGATGTTGTAGCACCAATTTCGGCACCCATGTTACAGATAGT
>DMPB01000098.1:1252-4670 GCA_003456175.1 Chitinophagaceae bacterium
GTTGCTCTCAAGTAGCGTTCCATGCTGGCATCGTAACCAAATGTAGAGGTTGTAGCACCTATTTCTGCACCCATGTTACAGATAGTACCTTTACCAGTACAACTCATCGCTTCGGCACCTTCGCCAAAATATTCAACAATAGCGCCTGTGCCACCTTTTACCGTAAGGATACCTGCTACTTTCAAAATAACATCTTTAGGAGCTGCCCAACCGTTCAACTTACCGGTTAATTTAACACCAATAAGTTTAGGCCACTTTAGTTCCCATGGAAGGCCTGCCATTACATCGCAAGCATCGGCACCACCAACACCAATGGCAACCATACCTAAACCACCTGCATTAACAGTGTGGCTGTCGGTACCAATCATCATACCGCCTGGGAATGCATAATTTTCGAGTACTACTTGGTGTATGATACCAGCACCTGGCTTCCAGAAACCAATACCATACTTATTTGATACAGAAGCCAAGAAATCGTACACTTCTTTACTTTCTGTAGTGGCAACTTGTAAGTCTTGTTTAGCTTCAACTTTAGCAGTGATAAGGTGATCGCAATGCACTGTTGAAGGCACTGCTACTTTAGGACGACCTGCCTGCATGAACTGTAATAGCGCCATTTGAGCTGTTGCATCTTGCATGGCAACACGGTCTGGTGCAAAATCTACATAGCTCTTACCTCTTTCGAAGTTTTCAATTTTTTGATCGGGGTGTAAGTGTGCGAACAAAATTTTCTCGGCAAGCGTAAGTGGACGACCTAAAACTTTTTTTGCTGCTTCAACTTTAGCAGGCATTTCGGCGTACACCTTTTTAATCATGTCTAAGTCAAAAGCCATAATCTCTAATTTATGTGGTTAAAGGTGGTTGTAACAAAGCTTTTGATCAAAAATGTTGGAGACCATAAAGGACGCAAACAAGCAACGTGCATTTAGTACTGTTGAATATCAACGAAGTGGCTTATTTGTGCCAGCCTACCCTTTTTTTTGACTGTCGCGAAAGTACGTTAAAACAAAAAGACGAAAAAACTGTTTTGAATTTTTTAGCACTGTTTCAAACACTTAAATTGCAGCTATGTCGGTGAAAGATTTAAAAAACTATATCGAGTGGCAAGCTTTTGGGGTTTGTACCGCTATTGGTACTAAGCTAGGTGTTGCTACTACCCGTATAAGAATGTGGTTCATTTATGTTAGTTTCCTAACAATTGGTTCGCCAGTGGTGGTGTATATGATTTTAGCCTTTTGGCTTAACATGAAAAAGTATATCTTGTGGGCTCGACGCAACCCACTGAAATACTTGTAAGTACCCGTGTTAAAATTTGAATTTAACCATACTAACTATCATAAGCTGCTTGAAGAGTTTTCAGCGGTACTCACCGTGCCGGTTGTAGATAACAGGCTTGAATTCCCCGCCAAGAATGGTTATGGCTATATGCAGATGTATGAGCTCTCGAACGGGCTGCATTGCATGGTTAACGACTATACAACGGCCACAGATATTATGATGAAACGGAGGAAAATGGAAGATTACCATTTTATGCTTCGTTTAGATGAAGTAATACATAACGATCCTGAAAACCAACAGCCAGCCGACCCGAAACGGGGTGTTAGCCTTACAAATACTACGTTTGAATGGATTTACTACGCTCCCAAGCATACAAGGGTAAGAAACATCAATATTGTTTTTAGCGATACATGGCTTGCTACTTGGTTAGGTCAAGAACCTGAGTCGGAAAAATTATTACAGTATTTATCGAATACAGCTCAAGCGATGAGTCTTGATCCGATGGATAATGAATACAAAGTTTGGTTTGAAGAAATACAAGTTCCACAATGCGATGACCGCTTAAAGGCCATGTACATTCAAAATAGAATGATGCTGATTTTAGAGCGTTTTTTCAATCGTTTATTGATGCGGATTGATAGCATTCATTTCGATAGCAGAATCAGTAGCTATGATATGGCTCGCCTAAGAGAAGTTGAGGCCATACTTATGAAAGATTTTAGCGTGCCTCCTCCGAGTATTGCACAGCTTTCGAGAACAGCTGCCATGAGCCCTAGTAAATTAAAAAATGCATTTAAAGAAGCTTACGGATTACCTATTTATCAGTACTTCCAGAAGCATCGTATGAATAAGGCTAAGGCCATGCTTATTTCTAAAAAGTACAGTGTTCGTGAGGTAAGCCGCGAGTTAGGTTACGAGCAATTGACCAACTTCGTAAAAGCATTTCAGAAAGCTTTCGATCAAAATCCTGCAAGCATAAACGGCGAGGCGTAATATGAAAGAAGTACACTATAATAATGCTAATTATACCGAGTTGCTTCATTTGCTCGCAAGGCACTTTAGAGCTCCTGTCACCAATAATAAATTAGACATTCCGGCCGATGAAGGCACGGGTAGTATCTGGGCTGCCAACCTGAACAATGGTATTTCGCTGTTAGTAGCTAGTATTACATTAGAAGAACCATTGATTTTGTATCGTGAGCCATTACGGGCCGAACATTTTCAGTTGTTGTACAACGAATGTTTAGGTGAGGCTCGTCCCCACAATCACTTGCTCAAAAAATATCCTCATGCGTATTCTTTGCAGGATAACTTGGCTTTGTTAACCAATACAAATGTTCAGAACATTTATATCATCCCTGCTGGTGTACCCATAAAGAGTGTTCGTATCATATTTGAACGAAAGCACTTGCTCGATTTCTTAGAAGAAGATGTAATTAACGATATCTTATCAGCATATTTCACCAGATTAATTAAGCATCAAATTGTTGAGCCTTTACACGCCAATATGCGGTTATTATTGCATCGATTAACTGATAAAGCACTTAATGCCCCACTTAAACACAGATTTATTGAACACCGTGTAAGTGGTTTAATGGAGCAGTTTTTAGCCAAATGTTGTGAACGTGGTAATGAGGCTGGCATTGGCTTGCATGCCGATGAAATTACCCGATTGATGAAAGTAGAAGCACTTTTGGTGAAAGACTTTAGTAAGCAGCCTCCTACGATTGAAGAATTATCTAAAGTGGCAGCAGTAAGTCCAACCAAGTTGAAAAAAGATTTCAAAACACTATACGGGTTGCCTGTGTTCGAATACTTTCAGCATAACCGCATGCACCATGCACGCTCATTATTACTACAAAATGAACTTAGTATTAAAGAAGTAGGTATGATGGTTGGTTATAGCAATCTTGGTCATTTTGCAGCAGCCTTTAAAAAAGAGTTTGGCCTCCTGCCCAGCGAGATAAGTCACCGAGAAGAAGGCCAAGCTATAGGTGCTATTATTGCTTAAATGACAGCTTTTCGTAAGCGTACTAATTGTTCTAATAAAGGTTCAAGCAAGTCTAATTGTAGCATATTGGCGCCATCACTTTTTGCTTCGGCAGGGTTTGGATGCGTTTCTATAAATAAACCATCGGCA
>DMPB01000098.1:4909-5168 GCA_003456175.1 Chitinophagaceae bacterium
CGGCACCACTGGCGATAGCAGCTTTAGCAATTGTTCCAATCAATTGCGGGTTGCCTCCAGTTACGCCACTGGTTTGGTTGGGTTGTTGTAAGCTATGGGTGCAGTCCATAATAACAGGTGTACCATGTGCTTGCATCCAGGGTATGTTTCTATAATCTACAACCAAATCTTGGTAGCCAAACGTTGTGCCACGTTCTGTAAGCATAATTTGCTGGTTGCCTGCTTTTTGAATTTTATCTACGGCGAACTTCATTGAAGG
>DMPB01000018.1:0-3459 GCA_003456175.1 Chitinophagaceae bacterium
CCAATCAGCTTCTTCTAAAGTTTGGCCTTTCCATGCATACACGCCAATACCAGCAGCAGCAATGGCAGCAGCAGCATGGTCTTGTGTAGAAAATATATTACAAGAGCTCCACTTCACTTCGGCACCTAAAGCCACTAAAGTTTCAATTAAAACGGCTGTTTGAATGGTCATGTGTAAGCAGCCTGCAATGCGTGCTCCTTTTAAAGGTTGGTTCGGGCCATACTCTTCACGAATAGCCATTAAACCTGGCATTTCAGCTTCTGCTAAGCGAATTTCTTTGCGGCCCCATTCTGCAAGGCTAATATCTTTCACCTTGTAAGGCAGTGAAAAATCGATGGTTTGCGTAAGTGTGCTCATGATTTAAAATTTGAGTTGCAAAAATAGATTTTGTAGAACGAAAATGCTTAATTTTCTAATTATTTAGAATTAATTACGTAAATGAGTGTGTTTAGTAGTATAAGTACTTAATTTACAAGCATGAAACTGCTTTCCATAGAACAAAGTACAAGTGAAGCTTACTTGCCCGATGCTAAAGACTTAGCCATTTTAGCGGTATTACAAAAAAATGCAAAAGCAACCGTTAAAGAAATTGCAACGGCTGTGCACCTTAGTACTACACCCGTTCACGAACGGATTAAACGTATGGAACAGGCTGGCATTATTGAGCAGTATGTAACTTTAGTGAACGCTGCTAAGGTTAAAAAAGGGTTGATGGTAATATGTTATGTTAGCCTAAAGGAGCATAGCAAAAATGCCGGTAAGAGTTTTATTACACACATACTAGCATTACCTGAAGTAATTGAATGTTACAGTATTAGTGGTGAGTTTGATTTTATGCTGAAAGTAGTAGCCGAAAACATGGAACGCTATTACGATTTTCATGTGAATAAGCTAAGTCAGGCCGAAAATATAGGACATGTGCAGAGTGTATTTGTAATGGGTGTGATTAAACAAACCCATGTATTGGTAGGGTAGTACCTTACGTAAATGTGATAGCGTTAAGATTGATAGAAGGGTGGTAGTTAATAGCTGCGTTAACATTTGCCGTAAGGCATACTTATAATTTAGTTAAGATGTATATGAAGTACTTGTACACATGCAATGCAGGTGTGTATCTTCAAGTATAAAACAATCATTATGAAATCGTATGTTGGTGCAGTAGCTATTGCCCTTGCCACTATTATTACCGGATGGCAATTAGCCAGTGCTTTTAAATACAAATTCACTAGTACAGAAACCATTGCCGTTACGGGGTTGGCAGAAAAAGATTTTACTAGCGATTTAATTGTGTGGCAAGGCCGATTTAATAGAACAGGTTTCGATTTAAAACAAGCTTATGCTGTAATAAAAGCAGATGAAGCAACGATTAAAGCCTACTTAAAAGAAAAAGGATTGCCCGATTCTAGTATTGTATTTTCAAGCATTGATGTGCAAAAAACATATGAAAATAAGTATGATAATGAGGGTCGTGTAACGGGCTCAGTATTTAATGGGTATGCGTTAAATGGTATGGTGAAAGTACATTCATCGGATATTAATTTAGTTGAACGTATATCACGAGAAGTAACTGAATTGTTACAAAAGGGTATTGAGTTTAATTCGCAATCGCCAGCCTACTACTACACCAAACTGAACGAGTTAAAAATAGATTTGTTAGCAAAGGCAAGTGCCGATGCTAAATTACGTGCCGAAACCATTGCAGAAAACTCCGGTACAGGGTTAGGTGCTTTAAAGAAAGCAACGATGGGTGTGTTTCAAATAACAGGTAAAAATGATAATGAAGAGTTTAGTTATGGCGGTTCATTTAATACTAGTTCTAAAGAAAAAACGGCTTCTATAACCATGCGAGTAGAGTATTTATCGAATTAGTATTACAAGGCTTTACCCATAATATAATCGTTCATAAAGTAACCATCGCCAATAGGTAAATCTTGTTCGTATAGTATTGCAAAACCCTGCTGTTGATAGAATGCAACGGCAGGGTTTTGTCTGTTTACTTGTAATATCATTTGTTCGCCACCCTGAAATTTAGCTAAGTCGCAGGCCGCTTGCAACAAGGCTTTGCCAGCACCTGTACCTTGTGCAGTAGGAAGTACATACAATTTGTGCAATTTGTACATGGCCTCCATAGGTTCACGGCCAATGCCTGCAAATCCAACGAATTCGCCATTGTTATTTTGTGCTAGCAGAAACTGATGCCCGCCTTGTATTTGTTGGGTTAGCACAGTTGTATCATATGCTTTTTCAAGCATATATGTAATTTGTGCTGCCGAAATAATATTGCCATAAGCAACAGGCCAAGTTTCATATGCAATACGCTGTATTACTTCTATATGCTCTAAGTTGGCGTTGATAACAAGCATGGACATAAATAATTACAAAGTGGCTAAACTCTCTTCGATGGTTTTAATACGAGCTTCGGCATCGGCTTTCTTCTTTTCTTCATTAGCGATAACATCGGGCTTGGCATTAGCCATAAAACGTTCGTTACCAAGCTTTTTCATTACCGATTCTAAAAAGCCCTTTTGATAGGCTAAATCTTTTTCTAATTCCGTTTTTAGGGCATTGGTGTCTACAGCAGCGTTGCTTTTCAAGTAAAATTTATCTTGTTCAACAGCTACTACAATGGCATTTGGTGTTGGAGCTTCTACAACAGTAAAGCTAACTGCATTTACCTGCTTTTGTATAATACCTGCAATTTGCTGATAAGTAGTCGCAGCTTGCGTTTGAACACTTAATTCAATGGTGTCTTTTGGTTTAAGTTGGTTTTTATTACGAGCATCTCGTAGCTGGGTAATTACTTGCTTCAATAATTCGCCTGCAGCTACAATGCTGCTATCTACAGGTTTAGGAGCCTGCATTTGGCTTACGCAAATGTCGTTCGCACGTTCTTGTAATTGGTGATAAATTTCTTCAGTAATAAATGGCATGAACGGATGTAGTATGGCCATTAACTCATCGAAAAAGCCAACTGTTTTCTTGTAAATGGTAGCGTCCATCGGTTGTTCGTAACCGGGCTTTACCCACTCGAGATACCAGCTACAGAAATCATCCCAAATGAGGCTGTAAATGGTTTTTAATGCTTCACTTAGTTTGAATTGATCCATTAAGCTGTACACCTCTGCTTTAGTTTGTTGCAAGCGATGTTCGAACCAAGCAGTGGCAAATTTTGCGGCGTTGTTATCGCTATCATTTGTGGTGCCAAGTTTGGCTTCCCACATTTTTACGAGTTTGAGTGCATTCCATAGTTTGTTGTTGAAATTACGACCTTGTTCCAGGCTGGCTTCATCGAAAAGTATATCGTTGCCTGCAGGGCTAGCAATCATAATACCAAAACGAACAGCATCGGCTCCATATTGATCTATTAAGCCAAGTAAGTCGGGACTATTTCCCAAACTTTTACTCATTTTTCTGCCTAGCTTATCACGCACAATACCCGTGAAATAAACATGCTTGAAA
>DMPB01000018.1:3685-5555 GCA_003456175.1 Chitinophagaceae bacterium
ACGAAATAAACATGCTTGAAAGGTATCTGTTGTTGATATTCTAAGCCTGCCATAATCATACGTGCTACCCAGAAGAAAATGATTTCTGGTGCTGTTACTAATGTAGCAGTAGGGTAATAATAATTAACATCGGCATTATTAGGATTACTGTAACCTTTGAACACTTCAAATGGCCATAACCACGATGAAAACCAAGTGTCTAAGCAATCTTCATCTTGTTGTAATGTTACAGTGGTGTTACCGAATGTAGCAGCGTATTTTTGATATGCTTCTGCTTCGTTGTTTGCAACAACATAATTGCCATTAGCATCGTACCATGCGGGAATACGGTGCCCCCACCATAATTGGCGACTAATACACCAATCTTTGATGTTTTCCATCCAATGGCGGTATAGGTTTTTGAACTTAGCTGGCACAAAGCTTACTTCATCGTTCATTACTACGTTGAGGGCTTTGGTAGCCAATGGTTCCATTTTAACCCACCATTGTAAGCTAAGGCGAGGTTCTACTACAGCATCGCTTCGTTCGCTGTGGCCTACTTCGCTGGTGTATGTTTCTGTTTTTGTTAAAAAGCCTTTTTCTTGTAGCTCGGCGGCAATTTTTTTGCGTGCTTCAAAACGATCTAGACCAACATAAATTTGGGCGGCTTCGCTTAACGTTCCATCATCGTTTAGTACATCAACGATTTCTAGTTGGTGTTTTTGTCCTAACTGATAATCGTTCATATCATGTGCAGGAGTAACCTTTAGTGCCCCAGTACCAAAATCCATAGCTACGTACTCGTCGGTGATGATGGGTATGCGGCGATTGATAAGCGGAACAATGGCATACTGCCCATGTAAGTGTTGGTAACGTGCATCGTTCGGGTGAACGCATATAGCGGTATCACCCATAATTGTTTCGGGGCGAACAGTGGCAATGGTGATATTGCCTGTAGTTTCGCCTTGTTCATTTACCGTAAGGTATTGAATATGGTAGAGCTGCTGTTGAATTTCTTTGCGGATAACCTCTTCATCAGAAAGTGCTGTTTTAGCTTTTGGGTCCCAGTTAATCATGCGTTTGCCACGATAGATAAGTCCTTTTTCATACAAATCGTTGAACACACTAATAACACTAGCGTAATAGTGATCGTCCATGGTAAATGCAACTCTATCCCAATCGAGACTTGCCCCCATTTTTTTGAGCTGTTCTAGAATAATACCACCATATTTTTCTTTCCATTCCCACGCATGTTCAAGAAACGCTTCACGTGATAAGCTGCTTTTAGCAACCCCTTTTTCGCGGAGCATTTGCACCACTTTAGCTTCGGTAGCAATACTGGCATGGTCGGTACCAGGCACCCAACAAACGTTGTAACCTTGCATACGAGCACGGCGAGCCAAAATATCTTGTATGGTGTTATTAAGGCAATGCCCCATGTGCAATACGCCTGTTACGTTTGGTGGCGGAATTACAATGGTGTAAGCGGGGCGCTGATCGGGCGTGCTATTAAAATATTTTTTATCGAGCCAATGTTGGTACCATTTGGTATCTACTTGTTGTGGTTCGAAGTTTTTACTTAACGAGCTCATATTGTCTGATAATTAGCGTCTGATAATGAAAGGCCGGCAAAACTACGTTTTAAACGGGCTAAAAGCACAACTGCCACCCTTTGGGTGGCAGTATGCATATTTCAAATGAAAATGGTGTATTAATGCAATAATCTGGCAGTCCAAAGCATATTAATGGTGGGAACTTCTTCGTAGCTGCTGACCGTTACTTCGGCGGGAGCTTTGGTTTGTGCCTGCTCGTAGGTTTGTGTGCATATACTAATGGCTTGTTTAGCGGCTTGGCAGCTCTTTTGCAATGTGCTGAGCTTGCCGTTACAGGC
>DMPB01000086.1:0-9571 GCA_003456175.1 Chitinophagaceae bacterium
CCCGTTAAAAAGTAAGGCTTGCGTCGGCCAATACGATTCCAGGTTTTATCACTTATGTGACCAATAATCGGCTGAACAATCATCCCTACCAGTGGCGCTACAATCCAAAACATGGGTAAATGATCTACATCGGCACCGAACGAACGTAAAATGCGACTGGTATTACCATTTTGTAAAGCAAAGCCGAACTGTATACCTAAAAAACCAAAACTCATTGTGAAAATTTGAACTATGCTAAGCTTGGGTTTAGCGAAAGTTCCGCCCTTTGCGGGTGCACTGTTTGATACTGCCATGGCAATCGTTATTTCTTACTAATGTGTAAAAACTACATATTTCAAGCGGTGGGTAAAGTTATGCTTTGTGCATTCTCCACCAAATGATTTATTACAGGCTTCAATGTAATACACAAATAACCATTTACGCAAGTAATTTCATAAAAAAAGCCACCTACAAGGTGGCTTATATTCTTTACTTCACTTACGTGTAAATGATTACCATAAATTACGTGGGCACCAATCGCCGTAACGATTACCCAATAAAAATCCAACCATAATTTCATGCGTACCGCGGCTTACAGTATTGAGGCGACTTGTTGTAATATCGTAGCTATAACCGATATTAAAGGTACTATTCACATTTAAACCTAACATCGCCGAAAAACCATCATCAATTCTAAAGCTAGTACCTGCCCAAATAAAATCGCGATATTGAAACTTAGCATTAATATCGAAACTTACCGGAGATGCTGTTAAATAACGTATTTGAGCACTTGGCAAAAAGCTTAAATCGTCGCTTAAGAAAAAGCGATAACCTGCTGTAAAAAATAAATGCGGCACCAACTTTCCAGTTTCAAACTTTACCGTGTCTTCTGCATACGAAAATTTACTGCTTACAATATTTTGTGCACTAGCACCAATAAAATAATCGGCACTATATAACCACAAACCCAAGTTAACATCGGGACGTATACGGTTCATATACATACTACCTGCCACCGCCGGATCAATAGGGTTAGCTGCACCAAAGTCTAGCTTGTTAGTATTAAGTGTCATGTTCTGAATACCTAAACCAACACCCATACTCAAGTTTGTTCTGGGCCCAATACCAATATGATAGGCGTAAGCTGCCGTAGCACTAAAACGGTTGAGCGGACCAGTTCTATCGTTTATTACAGTAAAACCCACACCATGGTGGTTAGCAGGCGCTGTATAATCGGCAACAAAGCTTCTGCCACGTGGGTTATCGCCAGGCGGGTGAATGGTGGTTGCAGTTTCAACATCATCATCACTTTTGCGCCATGGGCCGTGGATACTTGCATAGGTAGTAACAGGAGCGCCATTTAAACCCACCCATTGATTACGATGACTGATTTTTAAATCGGTGTAATTTTCAATACCAGCTACCGCAGGGTTTAAAATAAAATTGTTGAGCACATACTGTGTATAATGGGGGCGTTGCTGTGCATGCACCGAACCAACCAACGCAAACCAAGCAGCAGCAGTTACAGTAAGCAGTTTTTTCATTTGTAGTTAGAAGTTCCTTTTTTTTATAAGTACTTAACGGATTAAGGACTGTTTTTATGCAAATTTCGCTGCCTAAATTAAGGCTTTACCTTAAAATGGTTACGTAACCTGCAATTTTATTTCTACCATTTTTTGGATCAACAATGTAATAATAGGTTCCAACAGGCAGTACAGCACCATTGTAAGTACCATTCCATGGCGTTGCATAGCCTCTACTACTGAATACCGATTGACCGTATCTATTAAACACTTCCACCGTACAACCCGGGTAACTTTCAAGGTATTTTATGATCCAAGTATCATTGATACCATCGCCATTTGGGCTAAACGCAGTGGGTATTTCGGGTGCCAATAGTAGTTTCACAAACATGTTATCGGTAACACTACAATTGCCTTGTCCGGTTACAGTTAGTGTGTACGTAATATCTCCTTGCGGTGCTGTAATGGGTCGAAGTATGGTATCGCTATTTAACCAGCGGTTGGGCGTCCAACGAAAACGAAGGTTATTACCCGAAGCCGTAGCGTTAATCAAACTATTACCACCTTCTAAAACATTCAAGTCGGGGCCTGCATTAACGGTAGGATATGCATATACATTTACCGCAAGGTTAGCCGTATCACTAATACAGCCTTGGTTGTTGGTAATTACTTGCCTTACGGTAAATGCGCCTACATTATTGAACGTATACGTTGGATTTTGAATGGTGCTAGTGCCGCCATCGCCAAAGAACCAACGCCAATTGGTTACAGCACTAGTAAGTCCATTGCTTGTATCGTTGAAATTAATTGCATCGCCAACGCATACAAAGTTGGTACTGGCCGTAAAACCAGCCCTAGGCTGCGGGAAAATATTGCTAAATACTTGTGTGCTGCTATCAACACAACCATTAACACTTGTAACTACCAATCGAACGGTTTTACTACCCAATGTTGTGTAACGATGCGTTGGATTAATTTGTACCGAAGGTGTTGGGTTGGCAGCATCACCGAACGTCCACAAATATTGTAGTGTTGCACCTGTACCATCAGGAATTGTGGTGCTATTGGTAAAACTAGCATCACCATTAGGCAAGCACACGACTGCAGGTATTGTAAAGCTAACGCGTGGTAATGGTTGCACTACTAATGTACGTGACGCTGCTGTACTAATACAACCGCTATCGGTTACAACGGTTAGGCTTGCATTGTAAGTGTTAAAACTTGCGTAGGTACGATTAAAGGCATTTCCATTGGTAAAAGTATCTCTTCTACCATCGCCAAAGTTCCATTGCCACTGTACAATATTACCTACAAGTGCCCTACTAGTATCTAAGAATCGTACGACATTATTTTCACACAATGGCGAACTTGTACCCCACACTGCTATAGGCCTTGGCCAAACGGTAAGGTTACGTGTTACAGAATCGCGGCAGCCACTATTGCTTACCACCAAATATTGAATTGGAAATGTTCCACTCACGTTTGGGGTAAATACACCAGCTGAAGTAACCCCGCTTCCTGAAAAAGCAAATGTTCCTGGTAGATTCGCACTATCGCTAGCTTGCGTAATAGTACGATTAGGAGTACTTAAACAAATGCCAGGCATGGTATTGAAGACCACTCTTGGAGCCGGCAGCAACGTAATAGTAGTGTCTTTTATATCAACACAACTACCACCACTGTAAGCTAGCAAACGTATGGTATAATTTCTAGGTGTTTGCGTATGAAAAACAGGATAAGCATGGCTATAGGTTCCATTCGGTTGCGGCGTATTATCGGTTTGTACAACCGTAGGTGCATTTACCAAATCCCAAATGATGTCTACTCTAGTCACCACACCAAAATCAACCGTGCTGGTATTACGAATCACTACCCTTTCGTTACTACATAAACGGGCCGAATCTAACACGCTGAAGTTAGCTTCCGGGCGGGCACCATTTACTGTAAAGCTTTGTGCTAATGTATCGGCACAACCGGTAGTAGCAGTAGTAATAAGTTGTACCGTATACTGCCTTGCTTGCGAATAACGATGCCTCGGGTTTTGTACAATGCTCGTATCGGGGTTGGTAGGCGTTGCATTAGGGTCGCCGAAAGTCCAGTGATAACGCAAACCACCACTTCCAGCAAAGCGAGTACTATCTGAAAACTCTGCAAAAGCATCGCTCAAACACACTTCGGGCAAGCCAAAGTTAGTACGAGGTGTTGGGTGTACCAATGTTTGCTGCTCTAAGGTATCGCTTTGGCAGCCTTTCGAACTACGAACGGTAAGCCTAATAGATTTTAGTCCGGCAGTATCGTACACATGTACAAATGAACTAGCATTGGTGAATGTATAGTTGGTTCCATCGGCCATTTGCCAGTGCCACTGTACTAGCGTTCCCGCACCTAATGCCGAAGAAGTATCTGTAAATTGTATGCCTTGGCGCTCGCAAAGTGGTTGCGACGTGCTAAAGCCGGTACGAGGTAGCGGATGAACAATATGCGTACGAACGGCAGTATCGCTAATACAACCTTGGTTGGTAATAACCACTAACCGCACTGAAAATGTATCTACAAACAAAAATTGATGTCGTGGATTTTGAATTGTATCTGTTCTACCATCGCCATAAATCCACCGCCAGCGAGTAACAGTGCTACCTAAGCCATTGCTGGTATCAGTAAAAGTAACAGAATCGCGTTGGCAGCTTTCCACATTTACTGTAAAGCCAGCCCTCGGCTGTGGAAATACGCTATTCAAAACTTGTACAGAATCATCTATACAGCCAAAAGCACTGATTGCAGTTAACCTTACGGTAAATGGCCCAAGCACACTATAATTATGTATCGGATTAGTAACAGTATCGGCTCCGCCATCGCCAAATAGCCAACGATAACGCATATTACCTGCAAGCGTGGTATCGGCAATAGTGGTTTGATTCACAAAAGCTGCTCTACCAATTGGCAAGCAAACAATTGGCAATGAAAATGAAGCAACCGGATTACTACGTACCCGAATAGTACGCGTAAATGCATTACTGAAACAACCACTATTTGACTCAGTAATAAGCCTAATGGTGTAGGTACCTGTATCGGAATAATGGATGGTTCGAGGCACTGCAGCGGTTAATGTGTCTCTCCTCCCGTTACCATAATCCCAAAACCAACGAACAATGGTGCCACCAATAACACTACTACTATCCGTTAGTGTGATGGTTTTGTTAACGCAAAGTGTATCACTAACACCGAAATTAGCTATCGGAACATTAGAGATTGTAATGTTTTTGGTAGAATCAGAAACACAACCAACATCGGTTACGATTCTCAAGTTGATAGGATAAATACCGGCAGTAGTGTACAACTTATTAGGTCTGGCAATACTATCAATCGTACCATCACCAAGTGTCCAACGATAATTAATAACGCTTCTCCCATTGGTGTTAGAACGGTCTTGCAGGCGAACTGTATCATTCAAACAACCGCTATGCACCCAATCGAAATTAACAGTGGGCTTATCGAATACCTGCACTTGGTAAGTGATTTCTTGCAAGCCAGAGCAACCATCGGAAGTAGGATTATTGGCAATTACTTTAATTGGGAAGGTTCCAACAGCTGTAAAACTGTAGTTAGCAGGTAATCGATATTGGTACAAGGTACGGCCATCTACCACAAATGTGCTATCGGCAACAGGATTATTGATGGTAATATTACCATTAGGCGATTGGTTAGGGTTATTGTTAAAATCCCACTGAAGGCTCGTTGGCTGATAGGGTAAAGTAATCGCTAACCGTAACGGCGTACTTACACAAGTAGCAGGAAAATTAACCGTTGCAAAATTGTTTTGTAACGTTATAAACTGGTACAAGTCTTTCACATTCGTTCCAGCATTATAGCCATAACTTTCTACATTACCATAACCATAGGCAATCGCAGAGAAAGCACTATCGGCTCGTAAGGTTTGAACAGGGTTGGTAGTTGAAATGGTACTTACATTTTCTTGCAAATAGCTATACTGCGTACCCGGAATTTGTACAAAATTACCAGAAGGCGGTGCGTTATTGATTCTGAAGCTTGCAGCTGCATTCGTTTTGATAATGATATTCAAAAAGCAACTTGTAACTGCACTTTGCCCCTGTGGCACAAAGTTTTGGTGTGCAGAAAATACCGTGATATTATTAATCGTTTGTTCCACAGGATTTAGCACAATCATTTCTGGATCGGCATGACAAGTAGAAGGAACGTTACCGCCGGTACCACAGCCTGTTTTACAAGACTGACTAGTTATGTATTGCACTACCGATACAGGATTGTTAGCTTCGATGGACAGTGGTTGATTGGTGGCAATTTCGTAAAAACCTCCAGCCGTGGCTATGGTATTGTTTGTTGTAACACCGCCTTGCGTAATGCTAACTACTGTATTTGCCTGCCTTGCAAATACTCTTATTATGTCGCTATTACGATTAATCATGGGTGCAGTTAAGTATCTGCGACCCCAAGCACTCGTTGGAAATATTTGTTGATACAAGTTATCACCACCGCTTGCCCCCGTTCCACAATCGAAGGCACTCCATGTAGTTGCTGAGAATACCGCTATGGGCTTACAACCGGTTCCACCACTAGCTATTGAACGCACCACTGTTCCAGATATATCTTGGCGGTCTTGAAATTGCAACTGGTACACATCGCCAGGGTTGGCTAACGTTACCGTAAATGGAACGCCAGGTTGGCGGTTCAAATTTCTACTCACTACCGAAGGGGTAATTTCAATCGTTGTATTCGGCTCTGATGCCATAACAGCGATTTCACCAACGGAAAGACTATTGCCATTGCTAGTAGATTGCTTACCTGGCACAATGTATTCTCTACCCCAAACTGTAATAGGCAATACAAGCGTAGCACCAGAACGAGCACTTCTGATAATGTGCGCATACACCGCAACCGGAACATCGCTGGTTACTTTAATACCAGCCGCCGTTGTTACACCGTCGTTTTGATTGAGGTGTACGGCTGTATTTGGAGCATCACCTCCAGCATTCGGTCCGATAAACTTCCTTACTACATTGTTGGCTTGTACGGTAAAAGGTATGCTTTGTGTACCTACCAAAATGGTGCCCGTAGCATTTACATCGCTAGTGATATAGATACCCATTGCCGATTGTGTACCATCGATATGGGTAGGGTACGCAATCCAAAACTCTCTTCCCTTGTTCGAAAAATCTTGTGCCTGTGCTTGCAGTCCAACAAGGCTGCAAACAATCGCCATTAGCTTTATAAGTAGTCTCATGAAATGATTTCTATGGGGCTTGTTAAAATACCGGTGTAAGACCAACAATCACAAGTGTTTGTTTAATCTATTATCCATTTTCGGTAAAAGATGCCTTTTTCAGTAGTTCAGCAGCCTGTGGTCCTACATTCATGAACAAGTCAATAATACTCAAACCTGGTAAGAACCCAAGTCGATATTCAAACACTTGCGTGTAAATGACCTGCCCGCCCCCTAATGGATTTTGAAGATAATTTTTAGGTAGTAGCTTATTACGACACCATTCGTTTTGAGATGAAATTGCTTCGCTAGGCGCTTCACTTAATACTGACAATTTGTCGTTAAGTTTTAAATGCTTTGTTGCCCATTGCCATGTTGCCCAACAAAAATCAAAAAGGAAAATATTTTTTTCCTTTAATAAAATTTCAATTTCAGGTGCATAATAATCCCAAAAAGGCGCTTTCCGATAACTCGATTCAATTGCCTTCCAATGTAGGTGCTGCCACCTCTCTTCATAGCTAATTTTTACATCTCTAATTGTTACTCGCTGGAATCGTCCATTTTGAAGTGGTACCGACAAACTTATGATACCATTAGCTCCAGCAATAAGGTAGCGGTTGCGAAAACTCATTTTTTCGTAATCCTCATATTGCAGCAAATAAATATTTTTACTCAAGATTGCTTTTTTATATACATCAATAGATGCAAACAATTGATTTTCAATACATAATGACTGCATAAATTAAATTTTTAGAGTCGACTTAAATTCGTTGAGATTAGAGATTAAAACCTTAATTTTTAAATTTAAATATCGATATTTTTATTGCAATTAAAAATAAAATTGCAATTGATTAAGTACACTATAAATTTATTACATTAAACTAAAAAAAGTAGCGGAGATAAATTTGTTCTTTCAATTTCAATATTCTAAGTTTTTTAGTAGGATTTTGCATAAAGATACATTAGAAATACGGGCATTTCTATGAAAAAAGGTATCTTAGTATCAAAAACAATTATGAGGTCTATAATCGCCTTATTTTGCCTTGCTACCCTATCGTTTGGTTGTAAAAAACCACAAGGCTTTGAATATCGGTCTATAAAAAATTTTCAAGTAGAAAAAATAGGCTTGAATAAAACACAACTTGCTATGGAGCTAGTTTATTTCAATCCGAACAATTTTGGGGTAGATTTAAAACATGTTGATTGTGATATATATATCAACAAAAGCTACCTTGGTAAGTATGTATTAGATACCACTATGCATATTGACAAAAGGTCAGAGTTTTCTCTACCGAGTCGGATTCAGGTTGATATGAAAAACGTTTTTAAGAACACCCTTACCGTACTCACCAGCCAAGAAGTGCAGGTAGATGTTACCGGAAATACGCGTGTTGGTAAGGCTGGGATTTTTATTACAGTACCATTTACTTACAGTGGCAAGCATAAATTTTCTCTATTTTAAATTATAATAGCAGTGCTATTGTATATCAACAAATAACAGGGCTCAACATCGGGTATTTGACCGTTTTTATTCCTGCGTATTCATTTACCGTAAGGTGAAGCAAAAAAAAATCGCACCCATTGGGTGCGATTGTCGTTATTATACTTACTATCCAATTTTTGAATTAGTGCATTCCTGGGAACCAAGGGCGGCCAATACCTGCTCTAAATGGCCATGGCATTACTGCAATGATTACTAGTAGCGCTATAATAAAGAACGTGAATGTTTTTTTATGCTTCATTTGATCACTAATGCCTTTTTTACCAAAACCACGCCCAATAGTAATTAAAATAATGGCAATGAACATACCTGTAAGGTGTTCTACTGCCCAAAAACGGGCTACACTATCTTTCATAGCAGCACCCATACCACCCAAGTTTTGTATATTTTTTAAACCCCATGGGCCTACTACCCACTGAAACATTCCTAGTACCAACATAAAGTGTGCTGTACTCATGAGCCAAGTATTACGCTTGAGATCGTGTATATCGTAGTACTTTTTTTGCTGCCAAGCCATTACATGGCGAAAAATGCCATACACTAACAGTACTAACAGTAACCAACGTAAGCCGTTGTGTAAGTGCACCGATCCGGTGTACCAAGGAGTCATATCCATAATGCTGGGGATTTTTATTGTTTCAAAACTAACAGGCTTTCAGATAAGTAGTTTAGTTATTCGGAAAAGTTTTCTGTCCGTTCTTGTAAAATGTATTCTGCAATCACTAAATCGAGCGGTCGGGTAACTTTTAAATTAGTGGTTTCGCCCGGAATAAGTTGTACCGTAGCTCCAATTGCTTCAACTACACTTGCCTCGTCGGTGAATGTATCGTTATAAGGTTGTTCAAACGCTTGTTTTAATAATGTTGAGTGGAAAGTTTGTGGTGTTTGAATTAACATTACCTGATTTCGGTTAAGCATTTGATTGCTTCCATCGGGTGCTTGTAAGCGAACACTATCAACACTACTAATAGCCGGAATGGCACTTTTGGTGGTAGTCGCTTGTACAAAACACGCTTCAATTAAAGACGGCGTTATCAAACAACGAACAGCATCGTGTACTGCAACTAAAGCATCATTAGGCACTTTAGATAAGCCGTTTTTAACACTGTGGAAGCGGGTTTCACCACCAGCGACTAAGGTAATAGCAGCTCCAAACGCTGCATCAATCCATTGTAAAGTATCGCTCTTCAAATAAGGCTCTGGAACCACCACAATAATATTACTTGCCGGAATTACTTGCGTAAATGCTTGTAACGTGTGCCATAGCAATGGCATTTGCCGTAAGGCTAAAAATTGCTTAGGCGTGGTTGTACCCATTCTACTACCGCT
>DMPB01000086.1:9822-9962 GCA_003456175.1 Chitinophagaceae bacterium
GCTGCCGCCAGCCACAATAACTGCATATCGATTCATAGGCTGTAAAAGAAAAGAAAAAAGTCGTGCTTTTTTTCTTAGCACGACTTTTTTCATATCACGAAATACTAAATCATATTCTTAAGCTTCTCCACAACGGTATC
>DMPB01000086.1:10202-12307 GCA_003456175.1 Chitinophagaceae bacterium
GCTTTGGTATTGTGCTTACTGAACGAAAAGCGAACTGTAACTTGATTCGGATTATTGTTGATAGCTCTAATAACATGGCTTCCGGCATCGGCACCACTAGTACAAGCACTACCACCTGAAGCACAAATTTGATTGATATCTAAGTTGAACAACAACATTTCGCTTTTCTCCGTTTTGGGGAAGCTCACACTTAATACCGTATACAAACTGCGGCCTAGAGGATCGCCATTGAAGCTAACGCCAGCAATATGTTGTTCTAGCTGCGCCTTCATGTAGAGTTTAATATTGTTGATGTAAGCACTATCGGCCTCGTAATGCGTAGTAGCAAGCTCTAAGGCTTTTGCAAAGCCAACTATGCCGTACAAATTCTCTGTGCCGGCTCGCATATTTCGTTCTTGACTGCCGCCGTGCACAAATGGTTTGATTTTTACATTCTCGTTGATGTACAACATGCCAACGCCTTTCGGACCATGAAACTTATGACCAGCTCCGGTTATAAAATGTACAGGAGTATTGCGTAAATCGAAGGGAAAATGCCCTACGGTTTGCACCGTATCGCTATGGAAAATAGCTTGATGTTGCATGCACAATGCACCTACGGCATGTATATCAATCATGTTACCAATTTCATTATTGGCATGCATGAGTGTTACCAAGCACTTATCTTCACTATCGGCGAGTAATTGTTGAAGATGTTCCATATCTACATGACCGTTAGGCAGTATGTTCACATAACTCAATGCGGCTTCACCAGCATGATACAAATGTTCTACCGTGTGTAAAGTGGCATGGTGTTCAATAGGTGAGCTAATGATATGCTTGCAGCCTAAATCTCTCACTGCGGCGGTAATAGCGGTATTGCTACTCTCGGTACCGCCACTCGTGAAAAAGATTTCTGCAGGATGTGCTTTTAAAATTTTCGCTACCGACTTTCTTGCATTTTCAATCGCCAACCTACTCTCGCGGCCATAGCTATAAATAGAAGACGGATTACCGAAATGTTGGGTTAAGTAAGGCATCATAGCCTCTAACACTGCCGAATCTAAGGGTGTGGTGGCAGCATTATCAAAGTATATGCGTGCATCTTGCGTCATGCAACAAAACTAACGCTTAATAGTGTATTAATGCGGTAGACTTTTACCGTAAGGTTACCAATAACAACGCCGGCACGTGGCCGGCATTGTTAGTTATTATACTTTCGTAAATGGATACGCAATTACTACATACTTTCTCTAATATCTTGCATTAAACGACGAGCTATGTTTTCGGCGGTTGTTTCAAAACTACTTTCGCTATAAATGCGAATAATTGGCTCGGTATTGCTTGTACGCAAGTGCACCCAATCGTTATCAAACTCAATCTTCAAACCGTCTTCTGTATTGATAGGATTGTTTTTGTATTTCTTTTTGATGGCTTCAAATACTTTAGCTACATCTACCCCTTTTTCAAGTTCAATTTTGTTTTTGCTAATGAAATAATCGGGGTAACTGTTGCGTAATTGCTTGGCACTTTTATTACTTAAAGCTAAATGACTTAAAAACAATGCAATTCCGATAAGTGCATCGCGGCCATAGTGCAAATCTGGAACAATGATACCACCATTACCTTCTCCGCCTATTACAGCGTTGGTGGCTTTCATTTTATTCACCACATTCACTTCGCCTACTGCACTTGGGGTGTAGATGCCGCCATGCTTTACTGTAACATCTTTTAAGGCACGGGTACTACTCATGTTGCTAACAGTATTACCCTTACGATGTTGTAACACATAGTCGGCAACGGCAACAAGCGTGTATTCTTCACCAAAAAGGCTACCATCTTCACATACAAAACAAAGTCGATCAACATCAGGATCTACCGCAATACCAATGTGTGCCTTTTGTTTTTTAACCTCGTTACACAACTCTGTGAGGTGTTGTGGCAAGGGCTCAGGGTTATGGGCAAATTTTCCGTTGACTTCTTCATTCAAAACAGTAACATCGTTAACGCCTAAAGCCTTTAACAATGCAGGTACAGCAAAGGCTCCGCTGCTATTAATGGCATCTACCACTACATTAAAATTGGCCTTTTTAATGGCTGCTACATTTACTAATGGGTAGTTGAGT
>DMPB01000086.1:12524-13414 GCA_003456175.1 Chitinophagaceae bacterium
TTTACTAATGGGTAGTTGAGTATTGCTTCAATATGCTTATACAAAGTATCGGTACTGCGGGTGTAACTCCCTAACTTGTCTACGCCAATAAAACTATAACTATCATTAGCTGCAATTTCTAAGATAGTAGCACCATCTTCTGCACTAATGAACTCGCCTTTAGCATTTAAAAGCTTTAAAGCATTCCATTCTTTAGGGTTATGGCTCGCGGTAAGAATGATGCCGCCGGCAGCATTTTCAAATACAACAGACATTTCTACGGTTGGTGTAGTACTCAAATCAACATCTACCACATCAATACCTAAGCTGTTTAACGTGCTAATTACAAGGCGTTGAATCATTTCGCCACTCATACGACCATCGCGGCCAATTACAACTTTATTGTTGCCATTACTTTGCTGTAACAGCCATGTTCCGTAGGCTGCAGTAAATTTTACAACGTCTAAAGGACTTAGTGTTTCTCCGGGTTGGCCACCTATAGTTCCTCTAATACCAGAAATACTCTTGATTAACGGCATCTTGCTCTTTGTTTTTTAGGCTTGGGCGACAAACATAAGTAAAATGCCACAAGCAGCGAATGTGATTTTACGTAAGTAATAATTAAAAAAAGAACTACTTAAAGCCCGCTTGCAAAACCTATTTTTGCACCGAAATTTTGTTGAACAATGCCGCAAACAGCCTGGTACAAAAGTTGGTTTAATAGTCCGCACTACTATACTTTATATCAACACCGCGATTATACAGAAGCTTATCATTTCATTGAAAGACTTTTGAACCATTTACAACCCAAGGCTGGTAGTAAAATGCTTGATGTGGCTTTCGGGAAAGGCAGGTATAGCAAAGTGCTATTTGAACATGGCTTTGATGTTACTGGCATTGACATTGCGGCC
>DMPB01000085.1 GCA_003456175.1 Chitinophagaceae bacterium
CGTGGTATTAACACCATTAGTAACAGTGCAACGGTGGTGTCTTCATTTACTGCAAAGGATGGCTTGAAAGATAATATTGTTAAGTGCGTAGCAGTTGCCAACGGCCAAATGCTTTTAGGTACAGAAATGGCTGGCCTTACAGTTATTAGCAATCAAAAAACAATCGATAATTATTTGAATAATAATAGTATCAATCAGTTGCTCGCTACTGAACAGGGCTACTATATTGCAACAACAACGGCTGTTTATTTATTCAATGCTTCAAGTAAAAAAATACAAACAATACATGCTAAAGGTGCCCAGCACTTGTTATTAGATCAGGCACATAATGTTTGGGCTGTTAATACCAACGCAATTACTTGGATAGCAAATACACAATTTAAAAAAATTGCAACTATTCAACAGCCAACACAAGTAAAGGCACTATTTGCAAATGATAAAGCTGTATGGTATGCCGAGCAGCAAAAGTTATATGAAGTAGCAACAAGTAACGCAACCGAAGCAAGTGCAAAGTTATTATTTCAGTTGCCCATACAACCTGCCAACCTTATTACAACGTTTAGTGTAGATGCAAGCGGTAATATATGGATAGGTACTATGGGTAACGGATTGTACTACTATAATCGTAGTAATAAAAGCGTACAGGCATATACGTTATCAGTACTACCTAAAAATGCTGCCATTTTATCTTTACGATTAGCTGATAATGCATTATGGATTTCTAGTTTAGAAGGTATATACAAGTTGCTTATAGCCAATCCAGCAACTGCATCTAGTTTGAATCATGATACTTGTATTGGCGGTAATTATGTGTACGATATTTATGCTAGTAAGTACCAACAGCTTTGGTTTGCTACAGATGGCAACGGCATTGTACAACGTACTGCAACTTATTGCAAGTCTTATCAAGTAATAGCTAAGCAACCTTTAGGCGTGGTATACAAAATAGCTGCCGATACACACGATGCTTTGTGGTTCACAACGCAACGCAATGGTATACTACAGTATCAGCAACAGCAATGGCGAAATTATTATTTCAACAAACAGTCGTATCGTAATCAAGCAACAAGTATTGCTGCTAGCAAAGGTTTTGTTGCCATGCTACACGAGCAAGGCCTACAGTGGGTAGATGTACAGCGTAAGCAATGGTATAATACGAATAAAGGCGATTTGTTTTCATACATTAATACGGAGTTACATGCACTGGCAACTTACAATGGTAATTTCTGGTTTGTTACTAATAATGGGTTAATACAGTTTACACCAAAACCCCAACATAACTTATCCATTGAAATCGACAATATACAGTTAATGCTTGCCGATACTGTTCTACAAAGTGGTGTACAATTACCTTACAATGAGAATACTATTAGCTTCACTTGCAACATCACCAATTTTTTACAAGGCAGCGACATACGGTATCGTTATCAGCTAGAAGGGCTCAGTAACGGCTGGACCTACACTAACGATAACACTTTACAGTTCTCTAAATTGCCAGCAGGCAGCTATCAGCTTATTTGGCAAGCAACAGCCAATGAGTTTTTAGATACGCCAGCCACAACTACATTTTCATTTACCGTAAGGTTGCCGTTTTGGAAAACATGGTGGTTCGTGTTCTTAGTAATGGCCACGAGTATTGCTTTCGTTTATGGCTTTATTCGATGGCGGATACTGCAAGTAAAAAAGTACGCTCAGTTAGAACAAGAAAAAATTCAAGCTCGGTTCGATACACTTCGCAATCAAATCAATCCTCACTTTTTATTCAATAGTTTTAACGCACTGATGGGTGAAATTGAAGACGATCCTAAGGCGGCTGTTGCGTATGTACAGCATCTTAGTTTATTCTTTAGAAATATGGTAAGCTATCGCGATAAAGAATGGATTACACTTCAAGAAGAGCTTCACATATTAGAGCATTATCAAGTGCTGCAACAACGCAGGTATGGTAATGCACTACAGTTCAATATTCAAATAAATACAACTACTGCAACACAGTATTTGATAGCGCCATTGGTATTACAAATGCTTGCCGAAAATGCAATCAAGCACAACGCAGTAAGTAGCGATATGCCCCTTACGGTAAATATTACAACTACCACTACACATGTAATTGTTGCGAACAATATCAATAAACGCATCACACCAGCAGAAGGCACCGGCATGGGGTTGCAGAATATTCAAAAACGATATTTACTTTTAACAGGTAAGCAAGTAACCATTAAACACACCGACCAAATTTTTGAAGTAGCCATACCTTTAGTAACCACATGATACAACAATACCTGATTATTGAAGATGAAGATGCTGCTGCACGACGATTACATAAAATGCTACAGCAGTTACTACCACAAGCAACTTGTGTTGCTACATTACCAAGCGTTCAAAAATCGGTACAGTGGCTCCAACAACACCAACACCCCGATGTTATTTTCATGGATATTCATTTGGCCGATGGTAGCAGTTTTGAAATTCCAAAGCAAGTAAGCATACAAAGCCCTATCATATTTACAACCGCTTACGATCAATATGCACTAGAAGCCTTCAAACTTAATAGCATCGATTACATTCTAAAGCCTGCAACACTTAACGATATTGAGTTGGCACTGAACAAGCTCGAACGCTTACAGCGCCATTCAACAGCACAGCAAGCGCTGGCACAATTGGTAGCAAAGCTATCACCAACCGCTAAGCCAGCCTATAAAGAGCGGTTTGTGGTTAAAATAGGCGAGCAGCTCAAAACGGTAGAAACACAACAGATTGCATACGTTTTCACCGAGTATAAAACGAGTATCGCCATCTTATTCGATGGTAAAAAAATGCCACTCGATGCCAATCTCGATGAGTTGGAAACACAATTGCATCCACAGCATTTTTTTCGGGCTAACAGGCAGTTCATTGTTAGTTACAAAGCCATTGCCCAAATGCACACCTACACTAAAAGTCGTATCATCATTACGTTGCAGCCACCAGCACCGGAAGAAGTGGTGGTAAGTTCCGAAAAGTCGGCCGCTTTTAAAGATTGGCTTGCTGGCAATTAGTGTATTATTTCCTACTATATTTGCACCGCAGGGCCGATTTGTTTATTGTTCAGCCCGCAAGTTGCTACGCAATCCATTTGAACTAATAAACAGCGCATCTATCAACCATCTTTTAGGCTGCACTCGTTTAAGTTCAAAAAGATAGATGTTTTTGTTACCAACTTAAGTTCACCTATCATCTTCGTTGCGTCGCACACTTGTACTGTTGTACATGCATTTGGCGGTACCTGCACACCAATTAAGTTGATACAACCATGAACATATACGAGCAACTACAGAACCGCATTTTAGTAATTGATGGTGCTATGGGCACCATGATACAACGTCATCAATTAACCGAAGCCGATTATCGCGGCACACGCTTCGCGAACTGGCATACCGATGTAAAAGGCAATAACGACTTGCTTTGTATTACACAGCCAGAGGTAATCATTGGTATTCACCTACAATACTTAGAAGCTGGTGCTAACATTATAGAAACCAACACCTTTAGTAGTACCAGCATTGCACAGGCCGATTATGATATGCAAAGCATTGCATACGAGCTAAATGTAGCCGCGGCGCACTGTGCCCGCGAAGCTGTAGCACGTTATAAAGCAGCACATCCTACTGCTGCCGATGCCTTGTATGTAGCAGGTGCTATTGGTCCGCTTAACAAAACCTTGTCACTCTCTCCCGATGTTAACAACCCGGGTTACAGAGCCGTTACATTCGATGAGGTGGTTGCCGCTTATACTGAACAAATTAAAGGACTCGTAGAAGGTGGTGTAGATGTACTATTGATAGAAACCATCTTTGATACCCTCAATGCGAAAGCGGCCATATTTGCTGCAAAGCAATATTTCAGAGCCAATCCAGTTCCAGCAGAGCGTTCAGGCAAGTGCAAAGGCGAATTACCTATCATGATTTCTGGAACCATTACCGATGCAAGTGGCCGTACACTCAGCGGACAAACCCTAGAAGCTTTTTATATTTCAGTAGCCCATGCCAACCCGCTAAGTGTTGGTTTAAATTGTGCTTTAGGCGCACAAGAAATGCGTAGCCATATTGAAGAATTGAGTGGGTTAGCTACTTGTTTCACCAGTGCCTATCCTAATGCTGGTTTACCCAATGCCATGGGTGAGTACGATGAGCAGCCACATGAAACAGCTCATTTTATTGAAGAGTGGGCTAAAGAAGGTTTTGTAAATATTGTTGGTGGTTGTTGTGGTACTACACCCGATCATATCAAGCATATTGCCGATCATGTTAGAGCACTAACGCCACGCAAGCCTCCGGTAGCATTAGCAACATTAGAAGACTAATATTTTCAGCAAAAAGGATCGATTCAGTTTTTAAAGTAACAAATTACATGAGCACAACTATAGCACCATACTTGCGTTTATCTGGCTTAGAGCCGTTGGTGGTTCGACCAGAAACCAACTTTGTTAATGTAGGCGAACGTACCAATGTTACAGGGTCTAAAAAATTTGCCCGATTGATTAAAGAGGGCAAGTACGAAGAGGCATTGTCTGTAGCACGCCAGCAAGTAGAAAATGGCGCCCAAATATTAGATGTGAATATGGATGATGCCTTGCTAGATGGTAAGCAAGCAATGGTAACGTATCTTAATTTACTGCAAAGTGAACCCGATATTGCCAAAATACCTATCATGATTGATAGCTCAAAGTTTGAGATTATTGAGGCGGGGTTAAAATGTGTGCAAGGCAAGTGTATTGTGAACTCTATTTCTCTCAAAGAAGGCGAAGCTAAATTCATTGAACAAGCTTATATCTGCAAAGCTTTTGGTGCTGCCGTTATTGTAATGGCATTCGATGAACAGGGGCAGGCCGATAATCTTGAGCGGAGAGTGGCTATTGCTGAAAGGGCTTATCACATACTTGTAAGTGATATTGGCTTTGCCCCACAGGATATAATTTTCGATTTAAATGTGTTCGCTGTTGCCACTGGCTTAGAAGAGCATAACAATTATGCTGTTGATTTCATTGAAGCTACACGTATTATCAAGCAAAAATATCCGCTAGTTAAAATTAGCGGTGGCGTAAGTAATCTCTCATTTAGTTTTCGCGGTAACGAGCCTGTACGGGAAGCAATGCACAGCGTATTTCTATACCATGCCATTAAAGCAGGTATGGATATGGGTATTGTGAATGCTGGACAGCTTGCTGTGTATGACGATATTGATGCTGAATTGAGAAAGCTATGTGAAGACGTTATCTTGAATCGTAATAACGATAACAACGAAGCAACCGATAAGCTCATTGTTTTTGCAGAACAGTTTAAAGGCCAAGAAAAGGCTGCTAAAAAAGATGAAGCGTGGCGCAGCGAACCTGTAGAAAAGCGTTTAGCACATGCTTTAGTACATGGTATCACAGATTTTGTAGATGCCGATACCGAAGAGGCTCGCTTACAATACTCACGTCCGCTCGATGTCATTGAAGGGCCTTTAATGGATGGTATGAACATTGTGGGCGACTTGTTCGGCGCTGGTAAAATGTTCTTACCGCAGGTAGTAAAAAGTGCTCGGGTAATGAAAAAAGCTGTGGCGGTACTAACACCTTACATTGAAGCTGAAAAATCTGGCAATACATCGAGTGCAGCAACCATATTACTAGCAACTGTAAAAGGCGATGTACACGACATTGGTAAAAACATCGTAGGTGTTGTATTAGCTTGTAACGGCTATAATATTGTTGATTTGGGTGTAATGGTTCCTGCCGATAAAATTTTAGATGAGGCACAAAAAGTGGGTGCCGATATTATTGGCTTATCGGGGCTAATTACCCCATCGTTAGACGAAATGGTGCATATCGCTAAAGAAATGAAGCGTAGAGGAATGCAACAACCATTACTAATTGGCGGTGCAACCACCAGCCGCATGCATACCGCTGTGAAAATAGCGCCTGAATATCCGAATGGTGTTATTCATGTGCTCGATGCTAGCCGAAGTGTAACTGTTGCAGGCCAGCTTTTAGGTAAAGAAACAAAAGCGAATTATCTTAAAAATTTGCGTATCGAGTACGATGGATTGTACCATCAGTTTCATAATAAAAAAACGGGCAAAACATACATTAGTTACGAAGAAGCTAAGGTTACTAAAGCTAGAGTTAATTTCAAAAATTACAAGCCAGTACAACCTCAGTTCAACGGAGTAAAAGTGTTTAAAAACTTCGATTTAGGTACCATTGCAAAGTATATCGATTGGGGGCCATTCTTTATAGCTTGGGAAATGCCAGGGCACTTTCCAAAAGTATTAACCGACCCCACTTTTGGAACAGAAGCTACCCGCTTGTACAACGATGCGCAGCAACTGTTAGCTACGATTGTGGCAGAAAAATGGTTTACCGCCGATGGTGTTATTGGTTTTTGGCCAGCTTATAGTAACGATGCCGATACCGTTTTTGTGCAAACCGAGCAAGGTGAGGTGCAACTAGAATTTCTGCGTCAGCAAGTTAAAAAAGCAATTGGGCAACCAAATTATAGTTTAGCCGATTTTATAGCTCCAAAAAATGCTACAGCAAGTAGCGATTACATAGGCGCTTTTGCAGTAACTATTCATGGCTTGCAAGACGCATTGGCCAAATTCAATGCCGAGTTCGATGAGTATAACAAAATTCTCACCCAAGTATTAAGCGATCGTTTGGTGGAAGCTTTTGCTGAGTACTTGCACCAGCAGGTAAGAACGCAGTATTGGGGTTACGCTCCTGATGAGGCATTGAGTAACGAAGATTTGATTTGGGAAAAATACCAAGGTATTCGTCCAGCTCCTGGCTATCCTGCATGTCCCGATCATACTGAGAAATTGAAGCTGTTCAGTATGCTGAACGCTCAAGCAAATACTGGTATTTCACTTACAGAAAGTTTGGCCATGTATCCTGCTGCTAGTGTTTGCGGATGGTATTTTAGTCATCCAGAAAGTCAGTATTTTGGTATTGGCAAAATACAACGTGATCAGTTAGAAGACTATGCTCAGCGCAAGGGAATGCCAATAGAAGAAGCAGAACGTTGGCTGCGTCCTATACTTGAGTAGTTCATCATTTGCCGTAAGGCGTATAGGTTTGTATAGTATTGTATGGGGCTGCCATAGGCAGCCCCATAATTTTTAGTAGGTATCAGCCTTACGGTAAATGTTTACGCACAATGTAACGCCGTTTTTAATGCGCCCAAAAGCACATACAAATAGTGTGGTGTGGGTGGATGCGGTTCGTGCATCCATGTTTTTTCAAAAGCTTGTATCTCAAAAGATAAAAAAGCCCGCAACTCTCGTACACTAAGGCTTGGGAGTTGCTGGTGTTTGTAATAATGCCTGCTTACCGCAGTAGCTGCAACGCCTAACACAGCATGCTGTTGCACATAAGCGTATCCATTAAAACTATTGCAAAACCAAATAAGCTGCTGCATAGTAGTATCAACATGCGGCAGGTGATGGCAATGCAATGTATTGGTTGCTAGTAACGTATCATCAGGGTCGGCATTACCGAGCGATTGGCATCGTAATGCGGCCAATGCTTCATGTACCTCATTAGCATGTTGTAAATAATCGCTAATTGCAGTAGATACACGCTGGTATAGTTGTTGCCAAGTATGTTGATGCCTTTCTAAGCTCATATACCGCGGCAATATAGGTAACCTGTTGGCACGATATGTATAGTTGTTGCAACATCGGCTTTCTGTACAAATTAAACCAACGCTTGTTAGTATTGAGTATAAAATCGTACTACCTTTCGGCCGTTATGCAGTTCAACAGAAAACAATGGAGCAACGAACAGCTCATAGATATTTATACTAAGCTTACTTGGCCTCGCCGTATCGAAGAAAAAATGCTAGTACTGTTACGCCAAGGGCGTATTAGCAAATGGTTTAGTGGTATTGGTCAAGAAGCCATATCGGTAGGCGTGGCATATGCCTTGCAGCATAACGAATGGATGATGCCCTTACACCGCAACTTGGGCGTTTTTACAGGTCGTAACATGCCTTTGCGTAAGTTGTTCATGCAATGGCAAGGCAATAAAGATGGTTACAGCAAAGGCCGTGAACGTAGCTTTCATTT
>DMPB01000015.1:0-3037 GCA_003456175.1 Chitinophagaceae bacterium
GTTCCCAAGCACGGAAAATGCGAGCACTTTTGCGGCTAAGGTGTAGGTTACCGTTACGGTCTTCTTTTTCAACTACCATTACTTCTACAACATCACCTACTTGAAGGCCTTGAACGTCGCGGAATTCGTTGAAGCTAACCAAACCATCGCTTTTAAAGCCGATGTTGATTACTACATCTGTTTTTGTTAAAGCTTCTACTGAACCTTTAACGATTTCACCGTCTTCGATTTGTACGAAAGTGTTTTCGTATACAGCATCGTATTTGGCTTTTTCGTCGGCACTGTAGTGGGCTACGTTACGCTTGTCTACAGTCCAATCGAAATCATCATGAGCAGTTTCTACCACTGGCTCAGCTACAGGTGCATTTGTTGTCGCAGTAGTAGCGGCTTCAGCTGGTTGTTCAGCTGCGGCACCGTTCTCCTGTGCATCTGCGTTTAATTGTTTTAGAATAAAATTCATAAAAAACCCCCGTTGGTTTAAATCGGGGGTGCAAAAGTAGGAAATATTTCGGAAGCGTTAGCATTTACCGTAAGGAAAATACCTTAACGCATTAAATACATTTTGCCATAGCCGTTATTGAAATATTGATCGGTATTAACGGTACCGCCGGCGCCATCGAAACTTGGCAGTTTATCGAGGGCTTTGCCGTTGAGGTTGGTGATAACACGATATAAGTACACACCGTTGGCTAGTTTTTGGCCATACATATCGGTTCCATCCCACTTGTACTCGGTGATATTACGGCCAATTTGAAGTGGACCTAGTTCGTCTTTATTGATTTCCTTCACAATTTTTCCGGTGATGGTTAAGATTTGTATTCGAAGTTGTTGTGGTACTTGGCTACCCGTAAGGGTGAATACAAATGCAGTGCTAGTTGTAAATGGATTAGGATAATTGAACAAATGACTAATCATTGGAGTGTTGATTACCTTAAAGGCAACTCTATACTCAATAATACCGCTGGGATTATTGCTTTTATCGCGGCCACGGATGTACAACTCGTAATCGCCATCTTCTTGCAGGGCCGGATTAAACTCAATGGAGGCTGCATTGTTAGCACCATTAGTGGCAGGTATAAAACGTAAAGTATCGCCACCAAAATTGTAACGCTTAAGCACACCATTTGGCATTCGTAATTGTACGTTAAGCACGGTGGTATCGTCAAGTAATAAGAAGCGGGCATTGTCTTGCAATTTGGCAACAATGCGTGGCTTGCTGCTTACAATATCGTTATTAAGAATGTGTACCCCATCGAACGTTACATCTAACGTTGGGCGTACCATATCGGGCTGTACTAAGATGTTTTTGTATAGTACATTGTTGAAACGAAATTGCTCTGCCGGTGTATTATTGGGGTTAACATCTACAAACAAATTGTTGTTGCCAATAAAGTTGCGACTATCAAAACTTGCTCTGATAATAGCAGTATCGCCAGGTGCTAGTGGCTTTAACTTTGGGTGATTGACCACTGTTGCTTGGTTGGCAGCGTTAAAGAGTGTCATATTTACCGTAAGGCTATCGGTATAAGCAACATCGCTTACGTTTTTAAAGGCAATACTGGTAAGCATTCTATCGCCTACTTCTAGTGTATCTTTTATCTCAGTAAATACATTGGCAGCTAATGCACCTTCGGGTAATGCATCGTACAACACACGCCAATACACCAATTGTGCTGGTGTGAAATGAATACTGTCTTTGTTCATCATTCGCAAACGCAAACTTGGGTATTGTACTGCATCTATACTACTGATATCAACGTTGGTTTCGGTGCCATTGAGTGTTCGTAACACAGTTTCTTGCGCTTGTGCATTCACACCAATAATATCTACCGTAACGCGGTCGCCACCACTATTATCGAGTGAAGTAACACGCCATTGGGCACGTTTCCAAGCCCTTGCAGTACCCCAAACAGGTGATGTTATATAGCCTAAACTATCGGGCTTTGCAATATTTCTGGTATATGTGAATCGGTCGTAGATACCTTGCGTAAATTGACTTTCAGGACTAAAGTTGTTGTTACCCTTGCGGTAAATGAATGCAAAAGCTCTAAAACGATTGAAGCTATCAATATCGTTGAAGCCTGCTGCTTTCAGGCGATGGTAAAATGTATTGCCAGCACCAAACCATTGTTCATCGTTGCGCCAAACATCGGCAAATGGTGTTGTTGGATTATTGATATCTACAATTACACGTGCGGTAACAATAGCGCCTGCTGGTACCCAATCTAAAAAGTTACGCATGCGGCGGCGGTTCGCCGTATCGAGATAACTAAATTCAAAATTGTATTCTGCACCAGTTCGGCCTGCACACACGGTAGCACTTCCTAAAAATCCGCCATAAGGTGCACCAGTACCGATGGTAGCTGGAACAGCTTGGTTATAGTAAGGCTTTAATGTAACCGGATCAAACACATTATAGATAATACTATTGCCAACACAAGCACTACTTGTAATAATAATACCGTTAACACGTACAGAGAAATCTACTGCTTGGTCTCCCCCCGTTGGGAATACTGTTTGGTTGATAGAAAATGCCGATAACACATCTACAAATTGCCAGCGCCTTGTAGCACTATCAATTTTAATGCGCTCTCCACGGCTACGAGCATGCTGGAAATAATGACTTTGGTTAAAACCTCGCTGATTGCCTGCCATATACGTAAAGCTACTCACGTTCCACCGTGCTACCTGACCGGTAGGAACAGCCGTTGCCACACGCCAATAATACACCGTACTATCTATGAATGTTAAACCCGGACTATACTCTAACACGCCACCAATACTACTGATTACGGTACTACGCTTTAACGGACTATTGAAAGCTTCTGTAGTATCAATTTCCATCCAATAAGTACGGCTCGCCGACGCAGGACTGGCAGTACTTGCGGTAAGCTTCACCGATTGCGTACTTACAATGCTGTAATTCAATGGAAAAACGGGCTTCACATCATCTTCGCCAATGAAAAAGCTGATGGTAGCAATATTGTTGGTTTCGGTAACTTCATCGTACCTATTATCGCCATCAATAGTAACAATA
>DMPB01000015.1:3262-4602 GCA_003456175.1 Chitinophagaceae bacterium
TATCGCCATCAATAGTAACAATAATTCGATTTTCTCCCCTATCTCTGCTCGGCAATACCGGCAATTGCAAGGTGATACTATCGGCAAAACGAATACTACGAATACGGCTATTGTACACAGTTGCGAAACTACCATCGGGGTATTGTCGTCTAATATTTACCAATACACTATCGCCAGTAGCCTTTCCGAGATTATATAAAACTGATTTTACTGTAAATTGATTGTCTGCCACCGATACCACCTGCGGACTTAAAGTAACCGTAGCATTTTCAACAGCAAAATCTGGTGAGGGTGCTGCATTTATTTTCAATACCGGGTCACCATGTAAGGTATTTGTTTCTGCATGTAATCTAGTGGTTAAAGTATCGAAATTAAACTGACCTGCATAAGCGATAGATTCCTGAATATTCAAACCTATAGGTTTGTTATAACCACTACGAGCCAATGATCTATAAAACCCACTGTTTAAGTAATCTAAGAAAGTAGTAACACCGAAATGTGTACTTGCTAAAAATGCTATGGCACCTCTGTTAGGTGCTAACACAAATTTTTCGGCTAATGAGCTTACAATTGAGAAACGCCCTACATCGAAAGAAAAGAAGTTACCAGCATTACAACCGTTCACTAGAAAAACAGGATACCTACCTTGGTTGTTATATTGATTCGGATTGTTGAGGTTATAATCGAGCGCCGTTGCCGATGAGTGACCAAAATAATTTAATACACCAATACCTCTATTGAACAATTGCTCTATCAATGCATTGGTAGTAGGCGATACTGGTCCTGTTGCAGTTTTATTAAAATGAAACACATTACCGCCAAAGGCAGTATCTCTGATAATATTACCGTAGCCGTTTTGGTAAGCAGTAAGCACAAACTCCAATCCATCGTTGTTATTTGCACCCACTACATGCACCGATGTTTTCATCCACGATTTGTTGGCAATACTATTATTATTGGTAGTTTGCTGTTGTTCATACTCCTTCACCTTGTTCAAGTAGTCGAGCATTTCTTGAGGCGATATAGCTGCAATTCTACCAATAGGCACAACAGGATTTTGCGTTAAAATAGTATTACTTACCAATAAGTTATCGCTTGGCGGCCAACCCCAAGTTGGCACTAAACTCTGGCGTTCTATATCAGGATTACTCTCAAAACGGCGATATTCATCGTAACTTACGCCCTTTCCCAATAGAAACACTGCTTTGAGTGGTTGGTTATACACTTGCCTTGCCATTCGTATAAAATTGCGAATGCTTAACGGATGCTTTTTAATACCAAAGGCAAACTGATCTATAAGTTCATTGATATTGTATAGCTTGGCATTGTAACCACCACCG
>DMPB01000037.1:0-7797 GCA_003456175.1 Chitinophagaceae bacterium
AAGGCATGCCATTGTCGGCAATTACATTTTTGTAGTAACGCAAGTGTAGTAGTGTCCATAACTGTTGGTTGCCACGCAAAATGATATGGCCACCACGGCCACCATCGCCACCGTCGGGCCCGGCCATTGGGTTGTATTTGGTACGCATCATATGGCGGCTACCTGCTCCGCCGTGGCCACTCTTACAAAATACACGTATGTAATCGATGAAATTTGTTCTTTCCATGTGTGTACAAAGATACGTTTGTACATTGGCTTGCCTGCATTTTGCTTGTAACTGCTGCCTTTGCGTTAGGGATTGTAGTGGAAATGGCAACCGCTGTTGCGGTTGCACATTGAAACGAAAAGCCCGGCGGCCCCATGGCCGCAACGCCCAAATACTACCAACTGGTATATGTAAGGCATTATTTACTATTTTGGCGGGCATTAACTATGATTTTTTCTGACTTAACTTTTTAACATGACGAATGCTGCGCCTGCCCAAACTGGGCATCCGAAGGGCTTGTATGTGTTGTTCACCACAGAAATGTGGGAGCGTTTTAACTTTTATGGCATGCGTGCCTTGTTAACGCTTTTTTTGGTGAACGCTCTTGCTTTTAGTGATAAAGATGCTTCTATTATTTATGGTGGCTTCTTGGGTTTATGTTATTTAACGCCTATGTTGGGTGGCTATATTAGCGACCGTTACTTAGGTAACCGTAACTGTATTATGTTGGGTGGCTTGGTTATGGCTATTGGCCAAATTTTGCTTTTTGCCAGTGGTTACACTTATGCCACCAACCTTGAAAGTGCCAAACTGATGATGTGGGGTGCTTTGGGCGTGATTATTTTGGGTAATGGCTTTTTTAAGCCGAACATTTCGAGTATGGTGGGTAGCTTGTATCCGAAAGGCGATACGCGGCTCGATAGTGCTTTCACCATTTTTTATATGGGTATTAATGTGGGTGCCTTATTGGGTATGACCATTTGTCCGATTCTTGGAGATGTGAAAAGTGTTGAAATAGTGGGCGGTGTTGAAAAAACAGTACGTGATGTTACGGCATTTAAATGGGGCTTTTTGGCGGCAGGTGTTGCAATGCTGTTAGGTACTATGGTGTTTTATATTTTAAAAAACAAATACATTGTTACTCCCGATGGTACTGCTATTGGTGGTAAGCCATCTTTTGATAGTACTGCTACCGAAAGCGATGAGGCAGAGAAAGCACAATTTACTCCGGTTGCTATTGGTGGTGTTGTAGTGTTATTGGTAGCTTTATTTTTTGGGTTTCACTATTTAAGTATTGATAGTTCTGTTGCGGTACAAAACCCTATTAAAGTTTGGGTGTATCCGTTCATTTACAGTGCTGGTATTAGCTTGGCAGTATTAATTTTAACTGATAAAAGTATTACGAGTGTAGAGCGTGACCGTATTTTGGTAATGTACACTGTGGCCTTCTTCGTTATCTTTTTCTGGAGTGCTTTTGAGCAGGCAGGTAGCTCACTTACGTTTGTTGCCGATAAGCAAACCGACCTTAATTTTTTAGGTTGGAACATGCCCCCATCGTTCGTACAAAATGCCAACTCAATTTTTGTAATTGCTTTTGCAATACCTTTTAGTATTCTTTGGCTGTGGCTGCAAAAGCGAGGTATGGAGCCGGGCAGCACCGTTAAGCAATCGTATGGTTTAGCGTTGTTAAGCATTGGCTACTTAATTATTGCCTATCAGGTGAAAGATTTGGGTACGAGTGGCAAGTTGGGTGTGATCTGGTTGTTTGTGATGTACCTCTTTCATACGTTGGGCGAATTGTGTTTGAGCCCTATTGGCTTATCGTTGGTAAGTAAGTTGGCGCCTAAGCGTTTTTCATCGTTATTAATGGGGGTTTGGTTTATTGGTAATGCTGCGGGCTATGCCTTAGCCGGTACCCTAGGTGCTATATTACCACCCACCGGCGATAAATTTGAAGAAGCAGCTAAAAAAGGAATAGATCTACAGCAAGTGCTCGATGGTAAAGCAACCTTAACAGCAGCACAAGCAGACGAGCTTGCCAAGCTAAAAATTGAAACAGCCTACCCCACTTTTGCTGGTGTAACCATTCACAACTTATTTGAGTTTTTTATGGTGTTTGTAGTATTAAGTGGTGTGGCAGCTTTGTTACTGTTTGTATTAAGCCCGAAGTTGAAAAAAATGATGCACGGTGTGAAGTAAGCTTACATTGCACTTATAGCCATTTTACCATAAAGGCGGCCAATGGCCGCCTTTATTTTTTTATTTGTTATCAGATTAAAAATTCACCTTACGGTAAATGAAACACATAAAATTCAAAAAAAATTTTTTTAATTATTTAAAAATAATAATTTCATAAAAAAAATATATTTTGAGTGGGGGATGTGCAATCGAAAAACCACTATAATACAAAGAGTAGACGCAAGCAAAGCGAATTTGCATTATCCAGTTAATTTTAAACTTAATGTATGAAAAAAACACTTTTATCGATTGTTATATTACTAACAATGGTAACGCTAGGCTGCAAAAAGCAGGCAGAACAAAATACCGATCTTGACAAACCTTATGAAAAAGAAAAAATTAAGATAGGCACATCGCAACAAAAGGGAGCAAGCTTTTACAAAGATTCAACCAAGCTATTTGATGCAACAACGATAGCAGCAATAAATTACGGGTGTAAGTATAAGTTGATGCCTCTCTTTGACGAGATAGATGCTCTATTACCGAATTATCCAGATGCAGACCGAGTTCATTTTAAAATTACCTACAATAACCAGTTTGCATATATCACAGACTTTGTTGTGCTTGATGAACATAATAAAGAAGTACTGAATGCGTATGATTACGATGCATCTTCATTACCACCTATTGATTGGGAAGGTATTCGCTACGGCCGCAATAAAGCAGGATGGACTAGTAACGGCTCTTGTACCTCGAGAGACTGCATAGAAAATAAAACCAGCAGCATTCTTACTGCGAATTTAGATGCAACCGGAAAAACAGTAACCATTGAATATGCTAGGGATGCATCTGGCGTAACAATACATTCTAAAGTTGTTACAAATTAAACTAACGCTTTGCATCAATTACATTGTAGCCAAAAATAGAATTAACATTTTTTACCTTACGGCAAATGAATGTGCAGTACATCATTTACCGTAAGGTACCCGCTTTACTTATGGTGCACTGTTAACAAAGGTTTTTTCTTCGCTGCCTGCACCAGTAATGGTAATTTTTTTCCATCCTTTTGGTAATGCGGTTTTTATTTGAGTAATGCCATTGGGGGTAATTTCTATACCGCCAAAACCCATGATTACCGCTTGCAAAATACCACCAGCACCTGTTGCGAAATACGGATTTGTACCACCTTTAGTTTCGGCAATTACACGAAACGGCGGGTTTAGGTTAGGGATGTAAGCATCTTTAAACCAAAAGGCTGCTTTATCGGCATCGCCAAGCCTACTGTAGAGTAGGGCGAAAACACCTTGCGTCATTGCTGGGGTTCCTTCGTTTGGCACCCTTACAGTGTAGTATTCTAAATCGGCTTTAATACGAGCAACATCGGTAACTTCTTTGAGCGGATATGCTAAGAGGTTAACATCGGCCTGCTTAATGCCCTCGCCTTTGTATGTAGCATGTTCGCGGGTAACACCGTTTTCAAATTGTAAGATGGGTATGTTCACTGCTACCAACTTCCAATCGTTATTTTCTGGTAAGCCTAAAATAACGGCTGCGGCATTGGCCATTTGTAGGTTAGCTTTAGCAGCGGCATTGGTAAAGGCATTGTTATCTACATTTTCGGCCCATTCATCGGCAGCTACTACGTTTTTAATATCGAACTTGCCGGGGCCATTACGCTCTACCCTGCTAGCCCAAAAATCGGCTGTGGCTTGTAATACCGGCCACGCTTTTTCACGGAGAAATTGCTTGTCTTGTGTTACACAATAGTAATTCCAAAATGCAATAGCAACATCGGCAGTAATGTGGTGTTCAAAGGGGCCACTCAACGCCCATACCGGTGTTTCTTCAACGCCGGTGGCTGCACTTTCCCAAGGGTACATAGCTCCTTTATAACCATGAGCAAAGGCATTTTTTTTAGCCGCTTCTAATCGTTCAAAACGATACATCAGCATGCTTTTAGCCATGGCGGGTTGCATAATAAGCATGGCGGGGAACATCCATAACTCGGTATCCCAAAACACATGACCATTGTAACCTAACCCACTTAAACCCATAGGGCTAGGGCTATAGGCAGTACCCTCACGTGTAAAGGAATACAAATGGTACAACATGCTATGCACATCTTGCTGTGCCTGTGCATCGCCTTCTATTTGAATATCACTTTTCCAAAGTTCGTTCCATGCTTGTTGGTGAAAGCGTATGAGGCGTTCACGCCCTTCTAATTTGGCATAAATAGTTAAGCGTTCGGCTTCGTTTAGCGGATCATCGTGGTGTGCGCTGGTAATACTACTGCCTGTAATACTGTATTGATAAGTTTCGCCAGCTTTTAGTGCTTTTGAAAACTTAGCCAAATGCATGGCATTATCCCACATTTCGTGAATTACTTTCGGCTCTTTACCATGACCTTCTTGAAATAAAAAAGTATTGCTAGCACACATCAATAACTTGCCAGTTGGGCTTTTTGCAGCAGACGTAAGTAAGGATATGGTTACATGCGGCCGATCAATTTCGTTGTAATAATTCTGCACATCTCGCAAGGCATCTGGCGCCTCAATAACGCTTGCTGCTCCTATAGTGATATTTTTAAGTGCCTTCACTTGCACATCCATCAGTACCGTAAAGGGTAAGTGACGCAATGCGTAATAAGTATAAGTAACTTCTGCCTTATCGGCATGTTTGAACCTTGCGGTAAATGCTGCGCCTTTCATATCTAGCGATTGCACCATGTTGCTGGTGTTGTTGCCATCGAGTCGGCGGCCATCTATCTCGAGATAACCATTCAGCAGATTGAAACTTTTTAAAAAATTACTTACCCTGCCTCGGCCGTACTGATCGTAAGCACCTGCTAATACTACTTCGCGAACTTTGAAAGGCTCTGGTGCACTTACCACCCCAATCATACCATTGGCAACGGTAATACCATAATAATTAGCAGGATTAATGTTGTTGGCTTGAATCACCCATGGGTCTTGTGCTTTTGTGCAGATTGCTAATAATAGTAGCGTGCAACTGGCGATACATTTACGTAAGTGTATCATATATGGCATTGGGGTTTTAAAGAAAAAAATCGTTGCTCCTAAATTAATATTTCAATTTGGCATACACCTATACAAGCGCCTATTTTTGATAGATAGTATTTTATAAACAATTGCTTATGCACACCTATTTGGTTGTTTTTGATTTGGGTATTTATAAAATGGAATACGAATCTGAAGAGGGTTTTGTGGTAAAACGCAACGATCATCAAACCATGTATAGCTTTGAAAAAGTGAGTGCTGTATTCAATTATATTTCGCCACATAATGATGATAGAACCATACCTTTAAAAATGCATAACGATGTAGTGATTGCACATTACTTACAAGAATACTGCACCTATTTGAACGATTTGGTACAACAATCAAAAGGACAAGTAGCGCCGTTGATGCACAATGCTTTTGCGATACAGTTCGATGGAAGTGCCGACGCTTTAAAAGCAAAAATTGTTGATGAGAGTGATTATAGGTTTATATCGGTATTTATTACGCCTCTACAAACCTATAGTAGCAATCTTAAAAGAGAGCGTTTATTACCACTCGATTATTTACAACATGAGTAGTGATAGATGTTGTATTCTAATAGAGGGGGCTCGCCTTCGGCGAGCCGTATTTGTTGTTATTGACGCAAATTGCCTTACGGTAAATATTATCGCAATAACCCAGCACTCCATTCTAAAGCATAGCGTGCTTTATAATATTTGATGCGTGTGGCAGTTAATTTTTCTAACGTTTCGAGCGCCTTATTTTCTCGTGTATTAATCATAAACAAGCTGCTCTCACCATTGAAAAATCGTAACTCTTCGGCTCGTAACAATTTTGTGTAATTGGTATAAGCATTCTGTAGTAGTAGCAACTGCTGTTGGATGGTGTTAAACTCGGTAAAATAAAAGCGAATCTTATTTTCTATTTCCCAACGTTTATTACTGAGTTGTAATTCTGTTTCTCGAATTTTAAACTGTGCTGCTTTGTAAGCACCACGGCCTTCACGTAAGAAGAGTGGCATTTTAACACTCAAGCCCCATTTGTAATTATTTTCAAACAGTTGCGCATTTGCATCTTTCAACACATAGTACCCTTTATTGAGTAAGTTGTACTTAACATCTACATACGGCAGTAAGCTTTGAAATGCTAATCTGCGTTCAACATTCAGTGCGTTCAATTTAAAATCGTAGCTGCGTAGGCTGGGGTTTTCTGTAATGGCTCTGTTCAAAAAATCGTTTAAGGTAGCCACCTGAATATCAACCTTAGTGAAGTTGATTGTGTCTGGACGAAAATTATCGGGTAGTAAGTACGCAGTATCGCCTGTAGGCATCCATAAAAAATTGCTTATTTCAAGCATACTGTTACGCAGCTTAATGAGTGCCTCTGCTTGTGCTACCTGAAAACTTTGTAATTGTGCTTGTGCTTCAATGGTATCCATTTCGGCACGGTCGCCATTTGCAAAAGCAATTTTTACTAAACGAAAGCGTTCGCTACTTACTTGTACAAAACGACTATATACATTGTATAGTTGGTAATAACCTGCCCAATTCCAATACGCTTGATAGGCATCAAACAACACATCGTTAAGTGCTGCTATACGTTCTTGTTCACTTAAACTTCGGTAAGCTTCGGCCTTGAGTACACTGGCTCTGCGTTTATCCATCAAAAGGTTGCGAGCCAAGGGCATTTCAATACCTAAATAGCTGCTTTGCCCTGTAGTTGTTTCGCGTGTAATACGATCGCCACCGTTGTTTTCAATACCTGCTTTAATATTAGCGCCAAACCAGGTAGGCACTTTTACTTCAGGGTTGTTGTAGAAAAAGTATTTTTTGCCATCGAAGGTTTTGCGTTCTGAATTTAGCGATGCCGTTGGATCGAAGTTGCCACGAGCTGCGAGTAAATCGGCCTTAGCAATATCTACTCTTAATGCTGCTTGCCTTGCTAATGGGTGGTATGCTCTTACTTGTTCTACAAATTCTTCGGCTGTGTACAAGCGTGGTAACGGATTTTGTTGTTGTGCTTGTACACCGGTTATGAGAAAGATGAAGAATAGACTATACAGTATGCGTTGCTTCATGCGTTGTATATGCTTTGAATGTTTGTTAGATAGTGCGTTCGTATTTACCGTAAGGTATACTACTTGATGGCACTATTTTTTCTTCTTGCCGTCTTTGCTTTTGCTGGCTACATCGTGCTTGTAATAATCGGGAGGGAATCCGTTGATGTTTCGCCATAGTTCGTACCAAATAAATACATCTTTGAGTAGTGCAATACCGCTGGCACCGCCACCCATGCGGAGTTCTTTAGGCCATGGGCGGTCGTTGGCATCTTCAGATACTAACACACGAAACTTGCCATTATCGCTTACGTTGGTTTCTACGGCTACCACTTTGCCACCGAAAGTGCCATAACTAGCTTGCGGCCAACCACTAAATACAATGGCCGGAAAACCATCGAATACGAAACGTACTTTCTGACCAATACCTACCAATGGTAAATCGAGCGGCTCTACAAACATTTCAACAGCGTATTGTATGCTGGCGGGTACAATTTCAACAATCATATCGCCCTCTTTTACCATTTCGCCAATACCTGCCTTGCGGGCTTTAATTA
>DMPB01000037.1:7945-9112 GCA_003456175.1 Chitinophagaceae bacterium
AACAGCCAACTGGTATTCTTTTGGCACAATCTCCACAATCATATCACCTTCTTTCACAATTTCGTTAATACCCGCTTTGCGGGCTTTAATTACCTGGCCATCTTGCGGGGCAGTGATGTAGTACAATTGATTACGTGCATCGTAATTGGCGTATACATTTTCAAGCTTACTCACATCGGCCTCGGTACTTGCTGCGTTGCTCAATGCACTATAACGTTCGCCATCGGCTTTATTAATTTTATCGGTATATTCTTGTACAGTTTGATTTTTTTCGATACGAAGTGTGATAAGCTCTTGACGACTTTGTAAAAATTTATTTTCGGCACTAATGAGCTTTGCTTGTGCATTTTGAAAGCTTACTTTACGACGTTCAAAATCGACTAAACTAATAGCACCTGCATCGAACATTACCTTGGCTGCATCTATTTGTCGTTGTGTAACAGCAAATTCATTTTTAACAGCAATTACATCGGTACTATCTGAAAATACTTTGAGTTGCTGTTGGCGAATTTTTACATCGAGCTGGTTTAGCTTTAATTGCATCGCTTCTTTCAAAGCCACTATTTGTGCTGCTGCGGTAGATGCTTTGCTGTTATAACCATCTATAGAAAGTTCTTTCGCTGTAATCTGCTGTTGTGTACGCTCAAGTAGTTTAGGATCGAAATAGTCTACTTTTACTTCTCCCAACTTCACTAACGTATCTCCTTTTTTAACCGCATCGCCTTCGCGTACGTACCATTTTTCGATACGGCCCGCAATGATCGTATTCAACTCTTGTGGCCGTTGCTCTTGACGTAAGGTGGTTACATTGCCTTTAGCTCTGATATTCTGCGTCCACGGTAGAAATAAAATGATAATTACTGCTACCACAATACCCCATAACCAATATTTCACTGCACTGCGATGCCTAACTTTATAGATGACTCCAAAAGCCTTATAACTATGCTCTGTGGTTTCGTCAATGGGTGTGTGTAAGAATTGTTCACTCATTGTTGTATGTGTAATTTTTTTATTAATGGTTATAACACCTTACGGTAAATATCATTTGCCGTAAGGCACGCCGATTTACTTATTAAACAACCAACTTACTTCGTTCCAATGGCCGGCGCCTACTACAGCACCATCTTTTAGTATCACTACTTTATTGAATTGTTTTGCGAATTCGGC
>DMPB01000037.1:9339-17057 GCA_003456175.1 Chitinophagaceae bacterium
CGAATTCGGCATTATCGGTGGTAACAATAACAGTGCTTTCTGTTTTTTGCAATAAGAAGTTTGTAACACGTTGCTGCTCATCGGGTTGTAGATCTTTTATGGGCTCTTCGAGTAGTAGCAAACTGTGTTTTCCAACAAGTGCTCTGAGCAACAGAATACGCTGTTTATCGTTTTTGCTCATACGTGCACCTGTAGGATCGAGAATGGTTTCAAAACCATTAGGGGCATGTGCTAGATAATCATCGAAACCTAAGGTTCGTGCTAGTTCTGTAACATCGGAAAGTTGCGTTGAGGTGCAACCCATAGTAATGTTATTGAGTAAGCTGCCATTGAAAATATCTTGCTGATTTAGTAGAATGCCAGTGGCATTGCGTAAGCTTGCTAGTTGATAATTATGTATGGGTACGTCGGCAATGAAAATTTTGCCTTCAAATTCTAAGTAGGCACCAGTTAACAAACGTAATAATGAACTACGACCGCTGCCACTTAAGCCCATGATTGCAACTTTTTCACCAGCATTTACCGTAAGGTTCAACTGCTTTAATACTTGCTGATTGGCTTGATAACCAAAAGTTACATGATCAAACTTTACGCTAATTGGTTTGGTATTGTCTTGTAGTACAATTGTTCCGTTTTTCTCTGTTTCTGCTTCGGTTACATAGTCTAATTTTTGGGTAGCAGTTAGTACATCGTACACTTTATCGAGGTTAACGATGAATTTTTCTACTGATGCTATTACGGTTAGAATAACAATTTCGGCTGCTACAAACTGGCCAATGTTTAGTTGTGGTTCAGAACCCACCAATAAAATAACCCCTACAATTAACATAGCTGCCGTAATAGCCACTTTAAATGCGATTAAACTCCAATATTGGGTTTGTAATACCCCGAATAATTCGGTACGGGCGTTAATATATTCTGTAGTGAGCTTATCGTTTTGGCGTAAATGAAGTGTTGTATTTTTTGCGTATTTGAATGTTTTAAGGCTTCGGGCCATTTCTTCGAACCAGGCGGCTACTTTGTATTTGTAGTTGCTTGCTCTGATACTGCTATCGAAACCACGTGTTGCTGTTGAACGCAAAATGAATACTAGCGTAATGGCTAAAACAATACCAAACGCAATAAATACCGGATGATATAAGGATAAAAGAATTAACCCGAATAAAATTTGAATGGTAGCGGTGGGCAAATCGAGCAACAACTTAGCGATACCTTTCTGCAAAGTCATGGTATCGAAAAAACGATTTACTAACTCTGGCAAGTAGTAGTTATCGAGTTTTTGAATGTTAAGCTTCGGAATACGATCGGCAAATTCGAAAGAGTAACGAACGAAAATTTTCTGCTGTATTTTCTCGATCAACTGCATTTGGCGTACTTGTAGTAAGCCCGACATAAATGTACCGAACACTACAAAAAATATGAGCAATACAATAGAAGTGCTAATAGTACCTGCCTGTACAAAATTGATGATGGTTTGTACACCAATGGGTAGGGTAAGCTGTACCAAACCACTAAGAATGGCAAATATGTAAATGGCCGATATATCCTTCCGATTGAGACGGAGGATTGAAAAAATTTGCGAAAGGGTACTACGCAAAGACCCATGTGCTGATGTAGCCATAGTAAATGGTTCGAGTAATCAAAGATTGTTTAATACTTATTGCCGCAAAATAACACAGCCACAGTGCTCTTGTTGAAATCTGTGGCTGCGTTAACAAAATTTTTTTATACAGAGGTAGCTTTATTATGCAATTCGCCACACTTCTTTGCCTTTGAGCAAGGCATTGAGGTTGCCTTTGCCCTTTTGAGCAATAGCCTCTTCTATTTGTAGTTGCATCACGTTTTCATAGCAGGCACGTTCTTGCTGATAGAACACACCGAACGGCCTTGGCATATGGCCTTCAATGCGTGGATCATCGAACATGCGAACTAAAATTTGAGCCTTGTAAAAATCTTGCTCGTTGTGTATCCACAAATCGTTCTCACTGTAATCACCACTTTCTAAGCTTACAATTACAGGTTTCAAGCCATCGAGCTTAATACCCTTGGTGCCGTTGGCAAAAACGAGTGGCTTACCTTGTTCTAAGAATAAGGTTTCCATTGGCTTACTGCCTTTTTCGGTGAATATTTCGAAAGCACCATCGTTAAAGATGTTACAGTTCTGATATATCTCTAATAATGACGCCCCTTTGTGGGCATTGCTGCGTAGTAGCATTTGCTGTAGGTGCTTGGGGTCGCGGTCCATACTGCGAGCAATAAAACTAGCATCGGCACCCAATGCTAACGCTAAAGGGTTAAATGGGTGATCAATACTACCCAACGGTGTGCTCTTGGTAACTTTTTGTTCTTGAGAGGTAGGACTGTACTGCCCTTTGGTTAAGCCATAGATTTGGTTGTTAAACAGCATAATGTTCACATCAAAATTGCGACGCAGTAAGTGAATGGTGTGGTTACCACCAATACTTAATCCATCGCCATCGCCGGTTACAATCCAAACGCTTAATTCTGGGCGGCTCGCTTTTAAACCGCTAGCAATGGCAGTAGCGCGGCCATGTATACTATGCATACCATAGGTATTCATGTAATACGGAAATCGGCTACTACAGCCAATGCCGCTTATAATTACGATATCTTCTTTCGGTATGCCTAAGGTTGGCATTACCTTCTGCACTTGTGCCAGTATACTATAATCGCCACAGCCAGGGCACCAACGCACCTCTTGATCGGTTGCGAAGTCTTTTGCCGTAAGGCTTACAGCAGGTTGCTGAGGGGCGGTTGCTAATGTATTACTCATGAAAATTGAAACTAAATAGCTAGGCTAATTTTTTGCAAAGATGCTGCTAGTAGTTGGTTTAAACCAATATTGTTCGTTATAAACCCGTTACTAAGCAGGTGTGCCCGCTTGTAGTGCTTCCCAATATTCGGCGGCACGGCGGGTATGTGGTATTACAATAGTACCACCTACAATGTTGGCTACGGCAAATATTTCGTACAGTTGTTCTGTTGTTACACCCTGCTCGTGGCACTTACCTAAATGATATTTGATACAATCGTCGCAACGAAGTACCATACTAGCAACTAGGCCTAGCATTTCTTTGGTTTGGGTACTTAAAGCACCAGCATCGTAAGTATTGGTATCGAGGTTCCAAAGGCGCTTCATCACCAAATTATTCTTACTCAAAATTACCTCATTCATACGCGTACGGTAATCGTTAAACTCAGTAACCAGATTGCTCATAACAAAATTTTTGCGAAAATATACCCAGAATAACGGCCTTGCTATTGTTTTTGGTAAATGTTGGTTAACCTTACGGTAAATGGCTTTGCCGCTATCTTTGCAGCTATGAATAGTGTGCCACAGGTTTCAGCAAAACAGATCTTAATTATCGCCGCTCCATCGGGTGCCGGCAAAACAAGTATTACGCACTTTTTATTAGATAAGTATGCCGATAAGCTTGCCTTTTCTATCTCTGCAACTACTCGCAAGGCTCGTGGCACCGAGGAGCATGGGAAAGACTATTACTTTATAGATGTTGCTGCGTTTCAGCAAAAAATACAAGAGAATGCTTTTATAGAATGGGAAATGGTGTACGAAGGCAAGTATTATGGTACTTTAAAAAGCGAGTTAGAACGTATTTGGGCGCTTGGTAAAACGCCTATTTTAGATATTGATGTGAAAGGTGCTATTCATATTCAAAGCCAATTTGCCCCAGAACAAACCAAAAGTATTTTCATTATGCCGCCAAGCGTTGCCGAGCTAAAACGCAGGCTAGAAAGCCGTGGTAATGAAAACGCTGAAAGCATTGCTATTCGTGTAAATAAAGCTAGCTACGAGATTAGTTTTAAAGATAGTTTCGATGAAATTATTCTCAACGATAACCTACAAAAAGCTTGCTGGGAAACCGAACAAGTAATTAGCAACTTTCTTAGATGGAATAAATCTACTATTTTGTAGTAGTTTTTATTTGAATCCAATTTCGCATGAATCGGCTCCTGTGGTTTCACCTTGTACTTACCATTGGCTTGTTGTGTAGTATTATCCCAAAAAATAGCTATGCACAACAAGGTGTTATTACTATAAAACCTCAGCAGTTACAAGAGGGTTATTTAATCGAAAATCACCCTTGGAAAATGTACTGGCGCCAACTGGTAGATGCCAAAACACAAAGTACCAACTACGAATGGATTAACTTTCCGCAGCGTTTTGATAATACGGTGTATAAAGGGCAACATTTACCCGCAAGGGGATACGCCACTTATGTTACCACCATTAAAACACCAGATAATAAGCAGCAACTTGGGCTACTCGTAACAGATGCGTATACCAATAGTCGTATTTTTATTAACGATTCGCTGTATGTTACGTCAGGCAAGTTCGATACCATTCCGGGTGGCAGCAAGCCATTTTGGCAAACCAAAGTATTACGGTTACCTACTACCGATAGCTTTACCCTTGTTATCCAAATTTCAAATTTCGAACATAGCAAAGGGGGGCCGTTCAAGCCTTTGTTAATAGGCCAATACGATTATGTGTATAATAAATGGCAGCGTAGCGTAGCTAACGATGTTTGGTTAAGTGGTTGCTTGTTTATGGGTGGTTTGTTTTTTTTAGCACTATTTGCTTTTGGCCCGAGAGATAAAGCAACCTTATACTTTGCATTGTTTTGTTTGATTTATAGCTATCGCTTTGTAGGTAGCGGCAATTATGCTTTGCATAGTTTCTGGCAAAATATTTCTTGGCATACATCTTTAAAACTAGAGTATTTATCGCTGTATTTATCGTTACTGTTTCTAGCACAATACATGCGTAAGCTTTTTAATAACGATGTTAATCCGCTTAGCTATAATCTTTTAAGTGCTATTTGCGGACTTCTAAGTGTGTTTGTTGTATTTACGCCAGCAAGTTTTTATACGCAGTTACTTAACCCGTTTTTAATACTTATGATGGGTGTAATTGTATACACGTTTTGGGCGGTGTATCAATTCACTAAAAACAAGCGTTCAGGTTGGCCGTACGCACTAGCATCGGTAGGCATTTTATTAATCGTATTCTTGGTAGTGAACCTACAGTATTTTGGTGTTATCAAGCGGCAAGAATTAATACTCACTTTAGGATATATCATTTTCTTCTTTTTACAGGCACTTATTTTGGCCTTTCGCTTTCAGTTTCTCTTAAAAGAGGCAAAGGAAGCTGCCATACAAGCCTTGCGAGCAAAAACAGATTTCCTCAGTACTATGAGTCACGAAATTCGTACACCGCTAAACTCAGTTATCGGTATTAGTCATATTCTACTACACGAACAGCCACGCCCCGATCAAAAAAAGAACCTTAACACCCTTTTATTCAGTGCTAAAAACTTACTGAATATTGTTAACGATATACTCGATTTTAACAAGATAGAAGCAGGCAAGTTAAACCTCGAAATCATACCAACACAGCTAGGGCAATTACTACAAAACGTTACCGATGGCTGGCAGGTGGCAGCTAAAGAAAAACAGTTAAGCTTAGAGTTACGCATGAGCAGCGAACTACAAACCCTGCAAGTACAAACAGATCCTACCCGATTAGCACAAATACTCAACAACCTCATTCATAACGCCATAAAGTTCACACATCAAGGGCGTATCGAAATATCAGTTACAACAACAACCATTAACACCAAAACAGCTATTATTGAATGCAGTGTTACCGATACAGGCATTGGTATTTCTGCAGAACAGCAACAAATTATTTTCGATCGGTTCACACAGGCCGATTCTTCTACACGTCGCAGCTTTGGTGGTACAGGTTTAGGACTTGCTATTTGCAAGCGTATTATACAAGCCATGAACAGTGAGTTACTCGTAGAAAGTACTAAAGGCAAAGGCAGCCGTTTTCACTTTACACTAGCATTACCCATTGTTAGTTCAGAAGTTCAACCCAATAACAGCCCAGAAATTAATGTTCCCCTTACGGTAAATGAAGCAACACCGCTAACACCCTATAAAATTTTATTGGTAGAAGACAACGCCATTAATGTAATGGTCGCTACCAACTTTTTAAACCTTTGGGGAGCCGAGTTCGAAGTTGCCGAAAATGGCGAAGAAGCCATTGCCAAGGCTAGCACTTTCGAACCCGACTTAGTGCTTATGGATATGCACATGCCAATAATGGATGGCTATGAAGCAACCAAAGTACTGCGAAAGCAAGGCTTCCGCAAGCCTATTATAGCCTTAACAGCTAGTGTGTTTGGGAATATTGAACAACTCAAAAACGAAATTGGTATCGATGATATGGTGGTGAAACCCTTTCAGCCCGATACCCTCTTGAGTACCATTCTACAACACATAAAGGGTAGGGGTTAAAACGGTTTAAAATTAATTACATATTTACCGTAAGGGCTTAAAAGCATCATTTTTTAGAACAAACGATAAAATAATTATTAATTTTTGGCTCATTTTCAGGTTTTTTCATCAAAACTTGGAGATTGACGCAAAAAAAACTTGCTTTGCACTCGCAAAACACAGTTTATATGTCGTTACGATTCGAAGCCGTTAAAAAGGCTGGCAGCACCGCTGCAACACCCACACCAGGTGTAGCTAGAATTACCGCCATTTTTGGTGAAAACGTTTTTACGCTTAAAGTGGCTCGCCAATACCTCAGCGACGAAGCCTATAAAAGCTTGCTTACCAGTGTAAAAGGTGGCAAAAAAATTGACCGTACCGTGGCGAATCAAATTGCCAATGGCTTACGTGCATGGGCCGAAAGCAAAGGTGTTACTCACTTTACACACTGGTTTCAGCCATTAACAGGTACTACTGCCGAAAAACACGATAGTTTCTTTACTGTTAAAAGCGATGGTACAGCCATTGAAGAGTTCGATGGTAGCGCTTTAATACAACAAGAGCCAGATGCATCATCATTCCCGAGTGGTGGCTTACGTGCTACTTTCGAAGCTCGTGGTTATACTGCATGGGATCCATCATCGCCGGCGTTTATCATGGAAATTGGCGAAGGCAAAACACTTTGTATCCCTACCGTTTTCATTTCGTATACCGGCGAAAGCTTAGATTACAAAGCACCTTTATTAAAAGCTTTAGAAGCATTGAACAAGAGTGCTGTTGAGGTATGTAACTATTTCGATAAGAACGTAACAAAAGTTACCGCCACTTTAGGTTGGGAGCAAGAGTATTTTGTGGTAGATGAAGCCATGTTCAATGCCCGCCCCGATTTGGTGCAAACAGGCCGTGCCGTATTTGGTGCTAGTCCTGCTAAAGGCCAGCAGTTAGAAGATCATTATTTTGGCTCTATTCCTGAGCGTGTGTACGCTTTCATGAGAGATTTTGAGCAAGAAAGCTACAAACTCGGCATTCCATTACGTACGCGCCACAACGAGGTAGCTCCCGGCCAGTTTGAGTGTGCCCCTATTTTTGAAGAAGTTAGTGTTGCAGTAGATCATAACACCCTTTTGATGGATGTAATGGAGCGTGTTGCTCGCCGCCATAAGCTACGCATCTTACTTCACGAAAAGCCTTTCGCAGGTATTAACGGTAGCGGCAAGCATAATAACTGGAGCATGGCTACCGATACGGGTGTGAACCTTTTGGCACCTGGCAAAACGCCAAAAACCAACTTAATGTTCCTCACGTTTTTTGTGAATACTATTAAGGCGGTACACGATTATGCCGATTTGTTACGTGCCTCTATTGCCAGTGCAGGCAACGACCACCGCTTAGGT
>DMPB01000114.1:0-1539 GCA_003456175.1 Chitinophagaceae bacterium
GTTAGTGAAGATAGTGATGCTAAGAAAATAGACTTACGTGCAGATTTACTAGGAAAAAACCGTTCAACAGCTACATTGCCTGTGATAGTGCCGCTTCCAGTCAATTGAGCTGTACCATTTGCATCAGACTTGAATACTAAATTACCATTTGTTGTTAGTGAAGATAGTGATGCTAAATTCACAATTCCTGGTGTAGTGCCGCCCGCTATTTCTAATAAGGTTCCTAATGTTGCAGATGCACCACTATTAAGTGTTAAGTTCCGAAGAAGTCTGCTTCCAGACGTAAAATTCAGGGTTCCTGCGTTGCCACCAAGAACTAAGTTTGAAGTACTGCTGCCTGAAATCGTACCACTGCCTGTAGTGGTGCTACTTAAGGTTAGGGTATTTGAACCTATAGAAATTGAAGACCCTGAAATAAAGTTAACATTACTAGAGAAAGTGGCATTTCCACTTAATGTAACTGAACCTGAAAGCGAAACACCAATAGATTGAGTTCCACTTACCGAACCTGTTGTAAACGTGTTATTCTCTACAATAGCAGCACTACTAGGTGTAACAGAACTTCCCGTATTATAAAATAAGAAACTATGTGATAAGGTTTTAGGAGTGGCTCCTGTTCCAGGGTTCTGAGTTGGCATACGTCCCCACATAAAATTTCCTGATGCATTATTCGTCCACATAGTTATTGCAAGTGGCGATGATGCACCAGGCGAAAAACCTATCGTTGACCAAGCTATTCTAAGACGCACTTCGCCCGATGCGTCGGTAAAGGAAACTCGGCTGCTAGTACCATCATTACCAGCAGTTCTACTAACAAAGTTCCAGCTACCAGAAGTACCATTATAAATTTCAAATGCATCTCCGCTAGTAGCAGGCACCCCGTAGAAAGAGCTATTGTTCTCGTATACTACGTAATAGTCTGGCTTACGCACTCCAGCACCACTGGTAAAGCCTACATCTTGTATACTATTCGAGCAACCATTAGATGTATTCGGATTTATATCAATAGCGGCATAATACATGTCGCTACTATAATTAGTCCTGCCACCAGACCAGCCCAAGTATAAATAAGTCGCATCCCAAGTTACATAAAAGGTAGCTGCATCAACCCCCACACTTGCTTCAGTTCCAAATACAGCCGCATTCGTGCCACTACTCATACTAGGTGTTTGAGGTGTTACACCTTGGGCAAGAGTTACCAAAATCACAAACATTCCAGAAAGTAGAAGTATAACTTTCTTCATATAGCATTTGTTTTTATTAAACAATCGTTTTCTCAAGATAAAATTAAACAGTAAAACTTTTTGTACAAAATTTTTTGTGTACATTTTACACAATCCCTAATTTCACTTTAAGAAAACAATTATTTGCTGTATGAAAAAACTACTACGCAGCCTATGTATGGCAGTGTTGGCGGTGGTATTACTATGCCACCCAAGCCAAGGCCAAGAACGAGTAAAGAAGGTGGTTTTCCAAGCATTTTGGTGGGATTACTGGAACGAGAATTTCCGCTTTGGTTGGGCCAACTATCTCACAGAA
>DMPB01000114.1:1773-2056 GCA_003456175.1 Chitinophagaceae bacterium
CTATCTCACAGAATTAGCCCCACGCTTAAAGGCGGCTGGCTTTAATGCGGTTTGGATTCCGCCAGCTTATAAAAACGAAAATCCAGACTTTGTTGGCTACATGCCTTTCGACAATTACGATCTTGGCGATAAGCGCCAAAAAGGGAATGGTCACCCACTCAACGATCGCCTACGTACACGTGTGGGTACAAAAGATGATTTACTTCGTATGATTGCCGTAATGCATGCAAATGGCATTGAAGTAATTCATGATATCGTATTAAACCACAACGGTGGTGCCGGT
>DMPB01000114.1:2277-9319 GCA_003456175.1 Chitinophagaceae bacterium
ACGGTGGTGCCGGTGGTGGTGTTCAAACCAATGGAGCAAGTGGCCCTGCCGGTCAAGCAGGCGCAGGTGGGCAAGACCCAATTTCGCCTTCTATGGCCAACGCCAATGGTTTTAAAAACTTTCGTTATGTAAGTTATGCATCTCCAGCTATTGATGAAACAGCAGTAGATTATTGGAGCCGCTCTGGTCGTTGGTCTAAAAACTGGCAAAACTTCTACAATTGTACTTCTGGTTGTAATGATATCAACAGCATGTTCTGGGGTCCAGATATCAATTACGATGTAACAGCTTTTGGCCAGAGTTCAAATATTCCTACTACAGGTAATGCTACTTTTTCAGGTGGTATCTCGCGTCCTTATCACAACCCTGTTCAAACCAATGGCTACATGCTTAATAATGCACGCAACTGGTTGGTATGGATGAAGAAGCAAACTGGAGCCGATGGTTGGCGTTGGGATGCTGTAAAGCATTTTCCGCTATCAGTACAAGAAGATATCATCTATAATACCAAGTACAATGCTGGCTTTGCTAATGGCGGTCAAAACATGCTCAATATTGGCGAATGGGTTGGCGGTGCTGCTGAGTTAGATGCATACATGTTCAACACACGTCATGGCAGTGCTCCGGGTGGTGTTAGCAACGAAATTAGTACTGGCACTTTCGATTTTGGCTTACGCGGATTTAATAGCGGCAATCAGGGCTTATTTACCATGATTACTGGTAATGGCAGTTATAATATGCAAAACATTCCTGGTCAGCAACAAAGTAATCGTGTAATGACTTACCCCGATGGTAAGCGTGTACATAGAACTGTACCTTTCATTAATAACCACGATACTTATCGCCCTATTGTTAGTGCTAATGGTAACTTTTCTCAACCATTGGGCGTTTCAAGTGGCTGGAATAATGGTTCTCAATTAGCAACCAATGTTGATCCACGTGAACCACGTTTAGCAGCAGCTTACGCTGTAATTTTTGCTGTAGATGGTAACCCTCAAGTATTCTTTGAAGACTTATACAATGTGTGGGGCACAGGTAAGCGCTATAGCCACTTACCTACTAGTCTTGCAGATTTGCCACACAACGCCGATATCATCAACATTATGCAAGCACACCAACGCCTCAATTTTAAGGATGGTGACTATGGTGTTCCTACAGCTTCTAACGCTCCTTTCTTCCAACAAGGCAATGCTACCGATCATATCGTATTTGAACGTGCAGGCCGTGCTATTATTGGTGTTACCGATGTGTTTAATGGCACAGCCACCAACAGTGCCGATCAACAGGTATTTGTTCGTGTTAACGATGCATGGCCTGTAGGTACTGTGTTATACGATTATTCAGGCGCTCACGGCATTAATACTGTTACTGTACCTGCCGATCGTCGTGTTCTAATTGCTACAGCACCTGTTGGGCATACTATTCCGAATGCATTTGGCCATGGGTACTCTATTTGGGCACCTGCACCTCCGGGTGTAACCGTTACTTCCGTAAATGACCTTTACAATTACTTAGGCACTTACGATCAACCACTTGCAAGAACTACAACGCAAGAATGGGAAATGGCCAACGATTTAGGCGATAGCCATTGCGAAAGCTTAGGACAAGGTGGTAGCCTTCCGGCAAATAGTACCAATCAGCGTGTAGCAGGTAAAATTTTTGTTGAGGCTGGCCAACCCATCAACTACTTCATAACTCCTGAAACAAACGGTACTCAGGTAGTAGCTAGCCTTTGGAACTTAGATGGTAACATGTTACATAGTATTAGCGGTACGTCGAGCAGTACAACACCTCTGAGTGGCAGCTTTACTCCGAACTTCACAGGTTGGGTTACCATTAAAGTACGCCAAGGTGCTAGCAACCAAGCTATGCAACGTGCCTGGGTGAATGTTACTTACAAAGCCCCTGCTACCGTAGACACACGTAATACTGCGAATGCAGTTACTACCCGTGCCGCTATTTGGACAGGCAATAAAGGAACCACAGATGTTACTGATTGTGGCAATTGGGAAGAAGGTCGCTTACCAGATGCTACACGCAACTTGGTAGTTCCTGCTTATAGCAGCCCAATGCCAATTATTACTGGCAACGTAATTGCGAAAGATGTTATTCTAGAAAGTGGTGCTAGTGTTAATATTACAAGCGCTGGTACGCTTCGTATACGTGGTAATGTTTTAAGCAACGGTAGTATTACCGGAAGCGGACGCATAATTTTTGAAGGTACCACAACACAAACCTTTGCTAACAATAATGCTACTAACCCAAGTGGTTTTACAGGAGAGGTTGAAATTAATAATGCTCAAAATGTGGAGATAAGTAGCAGCTTAAGCATTAATGGAACATTACGTTTTACTACTGGTCGATTGATAGTGAACGGTAGCGCCAATGTACTTAACCTAAATGCAAGCACGCTTATTGGTGTTAGTGCTACAAGCTTTATTCAGCTTGGTAATAGCACCACCAATGCTCCAATGGTTCAACGCAATGTAACAAGCGGCACGCCTGAACTTATCCCTGTAGGTAATACTAATTACACACCAATCACGGTAACACCTAACGCTACCGGTGTTATCACTGTTAGCGCAACCGAACAGGTATTAAGTAGCGGTTTCAATGGTAATGCTATGAGTGCTACTAACCGCGTTAACAAAATGTGGAACTTTGTAGGCAGCAACGGGGCTACCACTGCCACAGTGGTATTCCAATGGAATGCAGCCGATGAAAATGCTACACTACTTCGCAATAGTTTATTTGTTGCTAGCAATGCTAATGGCAGTAGCACAGAGTGGCAACAAGCTACTACTACCACTAGCGCAGTTGGCAGCAACCCATTTACCGTAAGTGCAGCTAATATTAGCCTTAATGCTTCATACGCTGTATTTAGTACCAATGGTGCTTTGCCTGTACAACTTACCAACTTTGCTGCTAGCTTGCGTGGCGATAAGCAAGTGCAATTGCGTTGGGATGTAGCATCAGAAACAAACACCAAAGGATACGAAATAGAACGTTCTTTCGATGGTAGCAACTTCACCACCATTGGCTTTGTAGCTGCTAGCCAAAAAGCTACCTACTTCTTTAGCGATGCGATGCAAAAGGCAAAGCAATTCTATCGCTTGAAAATGGTTGACAATGATGGTACCTATGCTTACAGCAAAACAGCTATTGTTCAATTCGCATTAACAGGCAAGCAAATTAGTATTGTACCTAACCCTGTTGTTAACCAAGTGAATTTAATTAGCAATGGTATTGATGCTGCTACAGAAGTAAGTATTGAAGTAGTGAATATGCATGGTGCACGTATCAGCACATTCAAAGGCAGCTTGCAACAAGCACAACAAAGCCTTAGTAATGTATTGGTGCAACAACCAGCAGGTATGTACCTCTTCAAAATTAATGTTGGTGAGCAACAACAAAGTATCAGAGTGTTAAAGCAGTAATGCTTTCCACATACACAAGCAACAAAAGTCCTCGGCGAATAGCTGAGGACTTTTTATTTACCGTAAGGTGTATAGCATTTAGGTAACACATTTACCGCAAGGCTATTGCTTTACTGTGCCTTACGACAAATAAAAAAGCGGTCAGCTAAGAATAGCAACCGCTTTTAATCTTCCTTCTTCCTAAAACTATGTTGATACGTTAGTGCCACAACCACCATGCGGTTATAGCAGTAACAGTAAATAATGTAAGTACAATAATGGCGCCACGCAAGGCTTGCCGATTAACAGTTTGTTCTGTTTCTTCTAAGAAACGTTGCTCTAATAACATTTCTGTATTGGTTGTTGGTGGTGCTTCAGGAGCTTTATGCTGTATTCGCTGCCACCTTTGTACGCTAGCTGGAGCTGTTAATTGTAAACTTTTCATATACGGAATAATGAGGGTATGAACTATTGGGGAACTACGCTTCTTCGATGCGATTTTTTATAACATTGGCTAAGAAAAGTACCAACACCAAAGCAATGATGCCTAACATTACATCTGGCTGGTTAAGAATGGGCAAATCAAAGTCGGTACTTACATTTCGTTGCGGATAACCATCTACATATTTTTTACTACCCCGCACCAAGTACGCAATTTGAAGGGCAATAAGCCCAAAGGCTGTTAGCCACCAAATAGGATGTGCGCGTTCTTTCATAGCAATGGATTTTTAGTTAAACACTGCGTTAATATTATCTACGAATTCTGCTTTGCGACAGTTTCGTTTGAACAGCTGTACATCCACAAAAAAGATAAAAACCGTGTAGGTAGCGTGTAACAAATTACTTGCCGCTACAGCAGTAGGCTCTTACTTTAGGATATTGGCTATTCGAAAATGCTTTTAACAGCAGCTTTTCAATTGGATAACACAAACCTACTACGGCCCAAAAAAGTGTACAAATTTAAAGACAGCTTACACCCGATTGGGATAACATACGAGCCAATACAAGCTTGGTACTTACTCTACGTTATATTTGCACCCTTAATGCAAGCAATAGATGACGATTTCTTATAAATGGCTCAGCCAATACTTACCAGAAACCATTGAACCTGAAAAACTAAGCAAAATACTTACCGCTATTGGCTTAGAAGTAGAGAGCATGGAGCCTTACGAACAAGTGAAAGGCAGCTTAGAAGGCTTAGTTATTGGCAAGGTAGTAACCTGCGAGCAGCACCCAAATGCCGATAAGCTTAAGCTTACCACTGTAAATGTTGGTAGCGAAATATTGCTCAAAATTGTGTGCGGAGCGCCCAACGTTGCTGTTGGACAAACCGTTGTTGTAGCACCGGTTGGAACTACCATTTACCCTAGTAATGGTGAGCCGCTTACCATGAAAATCGCTAAAGTTCGAGGCGAAGAAAGCCAAGGCATGATTTGTGCCGAAGATGAAATTGGCTTGGGTAATAGTCATGCAGGTATTATGATTTTACCTGATGAGTTAACAGCCGGAATGCCTGCTGCCGATTACTTTAAACCTTACAGCGATACCATATTTGAAATTGGCCTCACACCCAACCGTATGGATGCTATGAGCCACTTAGGTGTAGCTCGCGATGTATGTGCTTATCTTACACACCATCATAAAAAAGAGCTACGCGTTAAACAACCGAACGCTAACGGTTACAAAGCTGATAACCAAAATCTACCGATACAAGTAACGGTAGAAAACACCGAAGCCTGTCCACGTTATGCCGGCGTAACCATTAGCAATGTGAAAGTAACAGCATCGCCACAATGGTTGCAAAACGCTTTACTAAGTATTGGTCTGCGACCCATTAACAATATTGTAGATGTTACCAACTACATCTTACACGAAACAGGGCAACCCTTACATGCGTTCGATGCCGCTGCCATCAAAGGCAAGCAGGTGATTGTAAAAACATTACCTGCCAACACCAAGTTCGTAACACTCGATGAAAAAGAACGTAACCTTACGGTAAATGATCTAATGATATGCAACACCGAAGCACCTATGTGTATCGGTGGCGTATTTGGCGGATTACACAGTGGTGTTACAGAACAAACCACCAGTATTTTCTTAGAAAGTGCTTGGTTTAATCCTACTTTTATTAGAAGAACATCGGTGCATCATCAACTGCGTACCGATGCTGCTACTCGCTTTGAAAAAGGGGTAGATATTTCGCAAACCGTACAAGTGCTCAAGCGTGCTGCATTACTGATTAAAGAAGTAGCAGGCGGCGATATTAGCAGCGATATTGTAGATATTTATCCAAAACCGAAAGACAAGCTGCAGCTTGCGCTTAAGCATCATTATCTCAAAAAGCTCTCAGGCAAAAACTACCACCCCGATGCTGTAAAACGCATTTTAACAGCCTTGGGCTTTGAAATTGTGAAAGAAGGGATGGATGAACTTTGGGTGAATGTGCCATACAACAAACCCGATGTTACGTTACAAGCCGATATTGTAGAAGAAATTCTTCGCATTGATGGGCTCGACAATGTTGAAATTCCCGAGAAAATTACCATTGCTCCTGCCGTAGAAACCCTTTCACTGAAAGAACAACTGCGTGAAAAAATAGCCAACTATTTGGTTGGCCAAGGCTATAACGAAATATTGACGAATAGCATTACTAACAGTGCTTATTTTACCGAAAGGGTATTATCAAACACAGTACACATGCTCAACAATTTGAGTGTTGAGTTAAATGTATTACGCCCTAACATGTTGCCCACAGGCTTAGAAACTATAGCCCATAACCTGAACCGTAGGCAAGGCAATCTTACCTTGTTTGAATTTGGTAAAACCTACCATACCGAAGGTGTTGGCAACTACAACGAAGTAGAGCACCTATGTATTTACCTTACGGGAAATACACACGCCGACACTTGGGTTAGCAAAGGCAAGCCGCAAGATTGCTTTCACTTAAAAGGTATTGTAAGCGCCGTATTACAGCTTTGTGGCATACACGAGGTATCGCTTACACAAGCTACCGAAGCCGATGGTATAGTGTTATCTATAACAGCACAAAAGCAGGTGCTAGGCAGCTTACACATAGTACCTACAGCACAGTTGCAACAAATGGGTATTAAGCAGGCGGTTTTTGCAGCAGATATTAGCTTTAATACGTTAATGCAATTGGTTGAAAAGCAACGCATCAGCTACAAAGAATTGAACAAATTTCCGGCGGTGCAACGCGATTTAGCATTGGTAGTACCAAGTACAACCACATACGAACAGCTAGAAGCTGTTACCAAAAAATACCGTATTCAAAAACTCAAACGCATGCGCTTGTTCGATGTGTTTGAAAGCGACAAATTAGGTGTTGGCAAAAAATCGATGGCAATTAATTTTAGCTTTGAAGACGATGAAAAAACCCTGACCGATAAAGAAATCGATAGTATGATGCAAAAGCTCATACAAGGTTTTGAAAAAGAAGTAAATGCTGAAATACGTAAATAACGATTTATGAACACAGATGCAGCAGGCTTGCAACTTTCACAGCTCGAAGCCAAAGTACAACAGTTGGTTACGGCCTATGCCGAACTACAGAAAAAGCATGCTGCTTTAGAAAAAGACAATGCACTGCTGCAACAACAAATACAACA
>DMPB01000114.1:9548-9883 GCA_003456175.1 Chitinophagaceae bacterium
ACAACAAATACAACAACAACAAACCATTAATCAACAATTACAAGCGCAAGTACAGGTGATGAAATTGGGTGTACAAGATTGGGGACCTGAGCAACGCAAAGCACTTCAGAAAACCATAGATACCTATTTGAAAGATATTGAAAAATGCCTGAGCCTGTTGAATGCATAACTATGACAGAAACACTGATTCCTATTAACATTGTTATTGGCGATAGAACGTACCGTATTAAAATTGCGCCACAAGACGAAGGGCAGGTACGTGCAACGCTAAAGCTTGTGAACGAAAAAATTCTAACGTTCAAAACTGAGTTTGCAGGCAAAGACATGCAAGACTA
>DMPB01000158.1:0-157 GCA_003456175.1 Chitinophagaceae bacterium
ACTTCAGCTGTAAATACTTAATTCTACATAAGCCGTGGCATATTTGCTACGGCTTATTATTTTAGAGCCATATAAAACACACAACAAATGAGCAAGTTTTCAAACACCAACTTCGCCAACGAAAAAGTTTTAATACGGGTCGATTTTAATGTACCGC
>DMPB01000158.1:397-2180 GCA_003456175.1 Chitinophagaceae bacterium
CCGCTCGATAAAGCAACACAAGCCGTAACCGACGATACACGTATTAGAGCAGCCATACCAACCATTAAAAAAATACTAGCCGATGGCGGCAGTGTTATTTTAATGAGTCATTTAGGTCGCCCCAAAGAAGGGCCCGAAGCCAAATATTCTCTACAACATGTGCAGGCAACTGTAGGCAACCTGTTAGGAATGCCAGTAGACTTTGCCGACGATTGTATTGGCGAACAAGCTATTACTAAGGCAGCAGCATTACAACCAGGTCAAATATTATTGTTAGAGAACCTACGTTTCTACAAACAAGAAGAAAAAGGCGATGCTACATTTGCACAACAACTAGCACAACTTGGCACCGCTTATGTGAACGATGCATTTGGTACTGCCCACCGTGCACATGCTTCTACAGCAGTAATTGCACAATTTTTCCCTGCCGAAAAACGCATGTTCGGATTACTCATGGAAGGTGAAGTAAATGCAGGTGAAAAAGTATTACATGCTGCCGAAAAACCCTTTACAGCCATTATAGGTGGTGCTAAAGTGAGTGATAAAATACTAATCATCGAAAATCTTTTAGAACGTGCTACCGATATTATCATTGGTGGTGGTATGGCATACACTTTCTTTAAAGCCCAAGGTGGCAATATTGGCAACAGCCTTTGCGAAGCAGATCGTTTAGACACTGCCACTGAACTACTAAAAAAGGCAGCAGCCAAGGGCGTGAATATTCACCTACCTGGCGATAGCATCATTGCCGATAAATTCGATGCTGCTGCTAATACTTCTACAGCACCAAGCGGCAATATTCCTGAAGGTTGGATGGGACTTGATATTGGCGCTGAAGCTTGCGATCATTTCACCAATGTTATTAAAGCCTCAAAAACCATTTTATGGAATGGCCCTATGGGTGTTTTTGAAATGGCTAAGTTTCAACATGGTACTAAAGCCGTGGCAGAAGCGGTGGCTGCAGCTACAGCAAACGGTGCCTTTAGCTTAGTTGGTGGTGGCGATAGTGTTGCTGCTGTGAATCAATTTGGCTTTAACGACAAGGTAAGCTATGTAAGTACCGGCGGTGGTGCGATGCTCGAATTTTTTGAAGGCAAAGAATTACCAGGTATTGCAGCCGTAAAATAACATTTACCGTAAGGTGAACAATATATTGCTATGGCGGCTCTACGAGCCGCCATAGCCGTTTTAAATTGCTAAATAATTTTAAAATTACAGCAGCTCATAGGCTGGTTATTACCACTCTCCTATTTTGCATTACCTTACATGCATTCAAGTAAGATATATTTATCGAACAAACACTAAGTTATGAAGACAACAACGGCCATTTTAATAGGCATTATTGGTTTTATTGTAGTACTCGGCGGTTGCGTTGGGTGCAGCGCTGTGAACTTGCAACGTAGCGGTACAGCCTTAGAAGAAAACGTAAAAGCAAAATGGGGTAACGTACAAAGCAACTATCAGCGTCGTGCCGATTTGATTCCCAACCTTGTAAGCACGGTGAAAGGTGAAGCTAATTTCGAAAAAAGCACCCTAGAAAGTGTAACTCAAGCTCGTGCTAGCGCTACACAAATTAAAGTTGACCCAGCCGATTTAACACCAGAAAAATTACAGCAGTTTCAGGCAGCACAAGGCCAGTTGAGTCAAGCCTTAGGTAGATTACTAATGGTTACAGAAAACTACCCCAACCTCAAAGCCAATGAGGCTTTTAGAGGCCTGCAAGCACAACTAGAAGGCACCGAAAATCGCATCAAAGTATCTCGTGACGATTTCAATGCTGCGG
>DMPB01000158.1:2443-4955 GCA_003456175.1 Chitinophagaceae bacterium
TTCAACACTAAAATCAAAACCTTCCCCAATAACATTTTTGCTGGTTGGTTTGGCTTTACCGCTAAAGGCTATTTCGAAGCAGAGGCTGGCAGCGAAAAAGCGCCTTCGGTAAACTTTGATGATATGGGCGACAAAAAATAACCACACACACCATGGGATTATTTTCAAAGAATAAACCACTTTTCACGGAGGATGAGCAACAACTCATCCTTCGTGCTATTAGTGAAGCAGAACGCAATACTAGTGGAGAAATTCGCTTGTTTGTTGAAAATAAATGTGCTTATGTTGATGCACTCGACCGTGCTAAAGAAATATTTCTTCAGCTACATATGCAAGCAACTACACTTCATAACGCTGTATTGGTATATGTTGCGTTAAAAGACAAACAACTAGCTGTGTACGGAGATGCAGGCATTCATAATGCAGTAGGTACTACTTTTTGGAATGCAACTATTAAGCAGGCTATTGGCAACTTTAACAAACAGTGTTACGCACAAGGCATTGCCGAAATCATTACTACCATTGGTGTAGCGTTGCAAACATATTTTCCTTACGATGCAAACACAGACAGAAACGAGCTCCCCGACGAAATTGTTTTTGGTCAGTAACATCACAAATTGTAACCATGCGTAAGTTTCTGTTGTATCTTCTTTTAATTGGTACATTTCAATGTGCACAGCAAGTTACTGCACAAAACATACCTTCAAGGCCAACGCCACCAAAGCTTGTTAACGATTTTACCAATACCCTTGCGGTAAATGAAGTTGCGAGTTTAGAAGCACAACTGGTAGCGCTCGATGATAGTTCGAGCAATCAAATTGCGGTTGTAATTGTACCAACGCTGGATGATTATCCCATAGAAGAATATGCTCATCAACTTTTTAGAGCCTGGGGTATTGGCGATAAAAACAAGAACAATGGTATATTATTACTCATAGCTCTCAACGACAAAAAAATTAGAATTGAAGTAGGCAAAGGGCTCGAAGGTGCTATACCCGATGTAACTGCCGATAAAATTATTCGTAACGAGTTAGCTCCATACTTCAAGCAACAACGCTTTTACGATGGTATCGATCATACCATTCGTATTTTGAGCTTGGCTGCCGTTGGCGAGTACAAAGAGGCAAGAGCCAAACAACGACCAAGCAATAGTATGGGAGCTTTTGCTGCCATTGGCTTGGTAATACTCGTTATCATTATTGTTGTTATTGCAAGTAGTATGAGAGGTGGCGGCGGCGGTTTTATGAGTCGCCGTGGCTATCGTGGCCTCGATGGTGGATTACCTCCTATTTGGTTTGGTGGTGGTGGTTTTGGTGGAGGCAGCAGTGGTGGCGGTGATTTTGGTGGTGGCTTCGGCGGGTTTGGTGGCGGCGATAGCGGTGGTGGTGGCGCTAGTGGTGGATGGTAGCATTGAAATCATCTAACTAATACAATGCCATCGATCATTTACCGTAAGGTGGGAATGCTGTTAGTGCAACTACTGTTGGTTGTAATTTCCAACCGTAAGTATAGGATCCATTCGTTATAACCAAGAAAGGTACTGCAAGCGTGCTGTTGTATTGTAATGCCTGTTGTAGCACCTGCTCATGTAACGGTACATCCATTGCTTTACACTCTATAATGAGCCATGGTTGATTGTGCTGATATACTAGTATATCGCAACGCCGTTGCTGTTGATTCACAACAATACTTTTTTCTACAGCCACCCAACTTGAAGGATAAGCCATTACTTGCAGTAAATATTGTAGCATATTTTGGCGCACCCACTCTTCGGGTGTTAAGGCAACCCAACGCTTACGAACCACATCAAAAATTTGTTGACTGGCTCCCTGCTGCCGTATCTTGAACTCGTATGAAGGGTATGCTACTGCAATCACTTTGCGAAAGTAGGCCCACGAACAACTATATTTGCAGAATTTATTTTTTTGAAACTGCCTTACATTGTTCACAATAAAAGCCACATCATATGAAAACGAAAGAAGAAATAGTTAGCAACTGGCTACCACGTTACACAGGCGAGAAGATAGAAAACTTTGGCAAGTACATTTTGCTTACCAACTTCAGTAATTATGTGAGCATGTTTGCCGAGTGGCATAATGTACCTATCATCGGTAAAGACCGTCCTTTTCATTGTGCAACTGCCAACGGCATCACCATGATTAACTTTGGAATGGGTAGCCCCGGCGCCGCTACTGTAATGGACTTACTCACTGCACTAGAACCCGAAGCCGTGTTGTTTTTAGGAAAGTGTGGTGGCCTAAAAAAACGTAATAAAATAGGCGATTTAATATTACCAATTGCAGCTATAAGAGGTGAAGGTACCAGTAATGATTACTTCCCACCTGAGGTACCTGCATTACCTGCTTTCGCATTGCAGAAAGCCATCTCTACCACTATCAGAGAATACGAAGTAGATTATTGGACGGGTACTGTATACACCACCAACCGCAGGGTTTGGGAACACGACGAAGAGTTTAAAGCTTATCTACAAAAAATTAGAGCATACGCAATT
>DMPB01000073.1:0-209 GCA_003456175.1 Chitinophagaceae bacterium
CGGGAGCGACTTTATCAGTCCAGATAGTGTACGAAATATACTTGATTACTTGCTCTAACGGTGCTTGTTGTAACCATTCAGATACCGAACCGTACCCTTGCTGACTAACCTGCATGCTAAAATAATCGTTATCGGCAAGTTCATAGTTGCAAAATACATCTACAAAATTTTCAATGTTTTTGTGGAGTGATGCAATTTCGTTGTGCGAG
>DMPB01000073.1:446-4159 GCA_003456175.1 Chitinophagaceae bacterium
GTTGTGCGAGTGTTTTCTGCCATGAGCAGAATATGCTAACGACGATTTTAACTGCACCAATTGCTGTAACCCTGCAAGTTGATATTTAGACCAAGTTTCTGGCATATATTTCGTGAGAATGCACAACAAATTACTTGGTTAAAACGGTAGATTACTAATGCGTACAAGTATTTTAAAAACAATTTAACCTATTACTTAAAAGCACATTAAACCACCCTTAAGTTGTAGCGATTATAAACGTTACTAGGTGTAATATGTACATGTTGTTTGTGTAGGCGATTACATATTTGCCGCAAGGCACTATCTCCATTTGTTAATATCTTAATGTGGTAAGCCTTATTTTTGTTGCACATTTTGCCCAACCTGTAATTGGGAGCTATTTGTTAACGCCACATTATTGCCTTACGGTAAATGATGTCAAAAGATGTATGATGCCTTTATTACACAACCGCATTAGCAATGCAGAGCTTAAAGCATTGTTGTATGCCGAGCCATTCAAGCGAGTAACGATTAGTTTTTACAACTACTTCGCTATTCAAAATCCACAAGAGTTTCGAGATTATCTGTACAAACACTTACATGCACTACAAGTATTTGGCCGTATTTACGTTGCCTTTGAAGGTATTAATGCTCAAATAAGTGTGCCCGAGCACAACTTTGAAGCCTTTAAAACTTTTTTGTACAGCATACCCGCATTAAATAATATCAGGCTCAATATTGCGGTAGATGATGATGGTAAGAGTTTTTGGGTGCTGAAGGTGAAAGTGCGTGAAAAAATTGTAGCTGATGGCATTCAAGATCCCAATTTTTCGATGGAAAATAAGGGTAAGTATGTAGATGCTGTTGCCATGAACCAGCTATTACAAGATCCCAACACCGTAGTGATTGATATGCGTAACCATTACGAATACGAAGTAGGGCATTTTGAAAACGCTATTGAAATACCAAGCGATACCTTCCGCGACCAATTGCCCATGGCGGTAGATATGATGGAAGGTAATGAAGATAGAAACATTATTATGTATTGCACAGGTGGCATTCGCTGCGAAAAAGCCAGTGCCTATATGTTACATAAAGGCTTTAAAAATGTGTACCACTTAGAAGGTGGCATTATTAACTATGCTAAGCAGGTAAAAGAGGCCGGGTTAGAAAGTAAGTTTATTGGTAAAAATTTTGTGTTCGATAATCGCCTTGGCGAACGTATTACTCCACATATTTTAGCTAAATGCCATCAGTGCGGAGCCCCTTGCGATGTACATACAAATTGCAAAAACGATGGTTGCCATTTGTTGTTTATTCAGTGCGAAAAATGTGCAGCTACTTACGAAGGTTGCTGTAGCAAAGCATGTCAATCAACTATACACATGCCGGTAGAGCGCCAAAAGCAATTACGGAGTGGTATTGATAAAGGACAAAATATTTTCAACAAAAGCAAGGTTCGCTTACGTCCGCGGCCCAATGAAATCAATGATATTCATACATCGGCCGAAGCACCTAATGGAGCGTAATACCTTACGGTAAATGCACTAAAATGTTATGGGGTTGCCGCAGGCAACCCCATAACATTTTATAATATATTCCTAATTAACTTACACACTCCAAGTACTCAACCCTTGCTGGGTAAATTGATAATTTTTCACCTCGCCTCCAAAGCTTCGAAGTGTTTCCATCACACGGTATCGCGTATTACCCGGACAATAAAAGATCATAAAACCACCACCACCAGCACCGCTTATTTTACCACCGGTAGCACCACTTTTTTTAGCAGCCTCGTAGATGGTTTCAATTTGCTGATTGCTGATGTTTTTAGCCATCTTACGCTTCTGCTCAAAACCGTAATCTAGAATTTCACCAATTTCGTGTAAGCGACCTTTCAGTAATGCTTCCTTCATCATACGAGCCTGTTCCTTGAGTTGATGCATGGCTTCAATGCTCGATTTATTATCGGTTTTTACATTTTGCTGCTGTTCTTTAATAATAGTGGCACTTTCTCGGCTAGTTGCAGTAAAGTACAACACCATATTACTTTCAAGCTCGTTAATATAATCTTGTCGAATACGTAACGGGTTCACAATTACTTTATCGTCGGCATAAAACTCCATGAAGTTCACACCACCGAATGTTGCTGCGTATTGATCTTGTCTGCCACCGGCAAGCTTCAAGTCGTTACGTTCTATTTCGTAAGCGTAATGTGCAATATCATATTCACCTAAGGGTAGTTTCAGCATTTCAGCAAATGCACCAATAATAGCAACCACCAACGTACTCGAAGTACCTAAGCCACTTCCAGCAGGTGCATCTACATAAGTACTTAGTTTGAACGATGTTAGGGGCAGGCCATAATCTTTCTGAATGCGATTATATACGCCTTTCAACAAATCGAGTGTTCCGTTAATGGGTAGTTCGCTAGCCCATGCAAAACGTTGTTCTTCTTTTCGGTCTAACGCTTGTATAATAATGCCATTTTCTTCAATAGGTTCTATGCTTGCATGAGCATATAAGCTAACTGTAGCATTTAAAATGGCACCACCATAAGTATCGGCGTACGGACTAACATCAGTACCGCCACCAGCTAATCCAATGCGTAATGGAGCTCTGCTTCTGTAAATCACACGAACAATTTTGTGTAAATATCTAAGGCTGCTCTCAAAAAAATACAAGTGTTACCAAATTGTCATCACATTTACCGCAAGGGTACCATTCACCTTACGGTAAATAGGGTAGCTCCGTAGCAGGATGCGTAGTTGGTAACGATGCTAAAGTTTCAATGGTATTCACAAGCACTTGCCAACTGTATTTGGTTTTTTCGGCTCGTAAATGTGGGAGAAAATGCTGTTCGCCCATGCCATACAAGCGCATGATGCCGTTGGCAATTTCAGGGGCATTGGGCTCTACTACTACACCTACCTTACCATCTGGAACCATATCGGGTAAGCCGCCAACATTAGTTACCAACATTGGTTTTTCAAAATGATAGGCGAGCGGAGTAACACCGCTTTGTGTGGCATTGCGGTATGGTTGAATTACAAAATCGGCCGCTGAGAGGTAGTAGCGTACTTCACTATCGGGTATGAAATCTGTACGCATGTGCAGTAAGTGGGCAATGTTCAAATCGTACATCTGTTTAATGTACTTCTGCTTATCTTCATAATATTCGCCTGCTACTAACAATCGAACGCCAGAGTGTTTAAGATTAATTTGGTTCATAGCATCGAACAAAATGTCGAGGCCTTTATAATGCCTAATGAAGCCAAAGAATAAAATCAACTTTTCGCTTTCGTTAATGCCTAATCGTTTTCTGGCGGTTTGTTTGTCAACGGCTGCGCCAAAATTGTCGTACAACGGGTGTACTACTTGTTGTGCTGGTTTTTTAGAAAATTTGGGTAGTTGGTTCAATACCGTTTGGCTCATTGTAATGAAACCATCTACAGGTCCAACAAAATAATGCGTGAATAGGTTATCGCCAATACGACGTTCGTGCGGAATAATATTATCGGCAATACAAATTACTTTAGTATGCTTGTTCCATTTAGCAAGTCTTAAAATGGTTCCCAGGCAAGGCCCCATAAAGGGTAACCAATAGCGTACAATAATTACATCGGCTTTCAAGCGGCGAAGTTTGTTGCCAACTAATAACCAATTGAACGGATTAATAGCGTTGATATCAACATTAATATTAATATCGGTTGGTGCCGGTTCTGAAGAATATTGTG
>DMPB01000073.1:4398-4877 GCA_003456175.1 Chitinophagaceae bacterium
GAAATAAAAAGTTAGGATATTGCAATGAAAAGGTAACAATAGTAGTATCATAACCATGATGCTGCCATTGGCGAGCTAAGCGTTCGTTAAAAGAAGCAAGTCCTCCACGTAGTGGATGTGCAGGCCCTATAATAATAGCACTAGGCTTTTTGAGCATACAAGTGTAGTGGTGTTAATAAAGCAATTGATTCGAGTTAAACTTGGTTTTGTGCATGCTCTTTTCACCAAGCATACATCAAATCGTAGTTTAGACCCTTATATTCAAAAGAGTGTTTATTGGCAAATCCGATTTTTTCGTAAAAACGTATTGCCTTTTCATTGTCAGCTTTTACACCACCCCAAAGTAACAACTTACGAACAGTAGTGTGCCGATTGAAGTGTGCAATAATAACATCAAACATTTTTTTAGCCAAACCTATTCCCTGATATGCTGGTGCAATCACCGGTGCATAGCTTGCCACTGTAGTTGGATGAAAAGA
>DMPB01000073.1:5069-6871 GCA_003456175.1 Chitinophagaceae bacterium
CCACTGTAGTTGGATGAAAAGAAAATTGATACTGTTGCCAACGTGCAATATCATAACGGTTGCCACCTGTAAGCAACGCTGCATAGCCAATAATTTTACCCGTAAGGGGTTCTATACTTATAAAACCAATACTTCCGGGGGTATTGTTGTAGAAAAATTGTATGTCCCTTACGGTAAATGAATGTGGCTGATACCACTGCGTTACCTCCGTAGGAAGTTGCTCTAGAAATAACGAGAGATTAACAATTTCAGAAGGTTGCAGCAACTGAATAATAGGCGAATTCATAAGTGCTATATAAAAAGAAAAGCTTAGCTAATGCCAAGCTTTTCTTCTATGAGGTAAGCGTTTCTTTCGGGTGAATTTCGAGCTACCAATTCGGCTACAAAGCCAGCTAAAAACATTTGCATACCAATAATCATGGTGGTTAATGCAATGTAAAACATAGGTTTATTGGTTATCGAAAAATCATCCATAAAAATTTTAGCTACGCCTAGGTAAATACTGAAAGCAGTGCCAAGAAAGAAGAAGAGGGTGCCGTATAAACCGAAAAAGTGCATGGGTCTTTTCCCGAACTTACTTACAAAGCTTATGGTTGCTAAGTCTAAGAAACCATTCACAAAACGTTCCCAACCAAATTTAGTGGTACCGTATTTTCTAGCTCTGTGTTCTACTACTTTTTCACCTATGCGGCGAAAGCCCGACCATTTGGCAAGTACAGGTATGTAGCGGTGCATTTCGCCATACACTTCAATACTTTTTACCACTTTTTTGCGATAAGCTTTTAAACCACAGTTGAAATCGTGCAGGTAAATGCCACTGCTAGCTCTGGCCGCTGCATTAAAAATTTTAGATGGAAAGTTTTTGGTAATGGCATTATCGTAACGCTTTTTCTTCCATCCGCTTACCAAATCAAATTTGTCTTCAATAATCATGCGGCGTAGTTCCGGAATTTCATCGGGGCTATCTTGCAAGTCGGCGTCCATCGTAATAACAACTTCACCTTGTGCCGCTTTAAAACCTTCGTTTAAAGCAGCACTTTTACCATAATTCCGCTGAAACTTAATGCCTTTTATGTTGGCATTATGTTGCGAAAGCTGTTGCACAATTTGCCAGCTATCGTCGGTACTGCCATCATCTACAAGAATAATCTCGTAGCTGTATTGATGGCTAGTAGCAACACGTTCAATCCACTGCGTTAACTCTGGTAAAGATTCTTCCTCGTTGTATAGTGGTATTACAATAGATAAGTCCATATAAAATTGATACCGCGAATTACATCAACGGTTTTTCTTTTCTAATCACCAAGCTAATTAAAAGTGCTTTTACAAAATCCCAAATTAAGCCCAAGCCCGTGCCCATAAGAATGGTTCCGATACTTGTGTTGCTTTCTTTTTTGCCTTCAGCATCGGCCATAGCCTTTTCAATATCAGCTTCACTAGCACCCATTTTTTCCATAAAGTTTCTGGTGAAGTTCATACCTTGTTCAAACGACTTTTGCGTAAGCTCAGGATCAATAAAGTTGTATAAAATATACGTAGCGATAGCTACTACAACGGCAACTACCACATAAGCTAAAAATGAATATTGGATAGCTTCTTTAAATTTTAAATAGCCGCCATTTCGTTTGCGAACATCAAAACCGCCTACTAATAACAAAATAATCATGTAAGGCACAAAGGTTGTAACCATTGTTACTGTACTAAACGTGTCGATACCAGCTGCCCAGCTACCAAACATAATTAGTAATGCAACAGCACTTAAAATGCCGCCAAATTTTAGACCTTCTTTTTTGATGTCAACC
>DMPB01000073.1:7070-10978 GCA_003456175.1 Chitinophagaceae bacterium
ATGTCAACCAACGGGGTAATTGTAGTTTCTAATGTGTTCATGGTGTAGTAGTTTTATTGGTTCAAATATAACCGACCATGGTGGCAGGTACCAACAATTTTAGCGTTGAGCGGTAAATTGAAAATGCAACTGTTTGTGCTTTTACTGGTATTATCACTTTCCCTTACGGTAAATGATTGTTGCGGTTGAAAGAAAGTAAGGGATACTTTGTTACCAACTGCAATGCTAGGTTCTTGTAATGCAAGAATATTGGCTGGGTTACTGCTAAAAAGTTGTACGATTTGTTGCGGAGTTAATTCTGGTAATATCGTATGCACCAATGCGTATGCCGATTGTAAACCAATCATCCCAGCTTTTGCATATTCAAATTCACAGTGTTTGGCATCCCAATCTTGCGGCATGTGATGACTGGCAATAGCATCTACTACACCTTCATTTACCGCAAGGCGAAGTGCATCTCTATCGGCTTTACTACGAAGCGGGGTATGTAACTTCAAGTTAGTATCGTAGTTGGCTAGGTCTTCATCGCAATACATAAGGTGCCAAGGTGTTACACTGCAAGTAACCGCAAGTCCTTCTTTTTTGGCTGCGGCTATTATGTCAATGCCCTCTGCCGAGGTAACGCCGGTAATATGTAATTTACTTTCGGTGTAGCGTAATAAATCAATATCTCTTTTAATTAATAGCACTTCTGCCAAGGTTGGTATGCCCGGCAAGCCCATGCGAGTGCTTATAACACCTTCGTGCATTAGGCCATATTTGCCAATACTTTGATCAATAGGCATTTGTACAACAGTACCATTGAAAGCCTTCACATATTGTAGAGCTTTGAGCATGAGCCCCGATGTTTGAATAGGTTTCAAGCCATCAGTAAATGCTACTGCTCCTGCCTGGTGCATATCGTACATTTCGGCCAATTCTTTACCATCGCAACCTTTGGTTAAAGCACCTAATGGCAATAACTGTGCAGCTAGCTGTGGTTGCTGTGCAATAAAATTGACCAAGCTTTTATTGTCTACAACAGGGTTGGTATTGGGAATGATTGCTACTTGCGTAAATCCGCCGCTGGCGGCACTACGAGCTATACTTTCAAGCGTTTCGCGATGTTCGTAACCCGGTTCGCAACCATGTGCAAATAGATCTATAAAGCCACTACTTGCAAAAGCACCATGCATATTTACAACTTGTTCGGTAGCATGGTCGGGTGGTAATGTAGTATTTATGGCTGTTATAATGCCATTTTGTATCCGAATATCAACTGTTGAAGTTGCTACATCGGTAGCCGTAACGAGGGTGAGCTGTTGCAACAGCAGATTCATGTGGTAGTTACCTTTTGGCGGCTAAGATAAGGCATATACTTATGGTTATGTTATCTGCAAGAACATTTACCGTAAGGTAGTAATGCATTTGGTACATTGCTTTCTTTTATTTTTGAATGGTATGCATAAAATTTTAGTGATCGACGATGAAAGGGCCATTCGTAATAGTTTGGTCGACATCCTTCAGATGGAGGGTTATAAAGTAGAAACCGCTGCCGATGGTGAAGAAGGTTGGCAATTGTTTCAAAAAAATGCTTACGATGTTGTGCTTTGCGACATCAAAATGCCTAAAAAAGATGGTATTGAGTTTTTAACGGAAGCCACCCAACTAAATCCTGATATACCTATTATAATGGTGAGCGGGCATGGTAATATTGAAACAGCGGTAGATGCCGTGAAAAAAGGAGCCTTCGACTACATTAGTAAGCCGCCCGATTTGAATCGATTACTGATTACCATTCGTAATGCTACCGATAAAACGAGTCTTGCCAAAGATGTGAAGACTTTAAAACGTAAAGTAAGTAAAACGCAAGCCATTATTGGTGAAAGTGATGCCATACAACAGATTAAGGCCACTATCGATAAAGTTGCTCCTACAGATGCTAGGGTATTGATTACAGGTGAAAATGGCTCAGGTAAAGAGCTCGTAGCAAGATGGTTACATGAAAAAAGCAATAGAAACGAAGGACCTATTATTGAAGTAAACTGTGCGGCTATTCCATCGGAATTAATTGAGAGTGAACTGTTTGGGCATGAGAAGGGTTCATTTACCAGTGCTGTGAAACAACGGATTGGAAAGTTCGAGCAAGCGAACGGCGGCACCTTGTTTTTAGACGAAATTGGCGATATGAGCTTATCGGCGCAGGCTAAAGTGCTCAGGGCATTACAGGAAGGAAAAATTACCAGAGTTGGTGGCGATAAAGAAATTGCTGTTGACGTTAGGGTAGTAGCTGCTACCAACAAAGACCTACTTGCGGAGGTAGAAGCGAAGAACTTTAGGCTCGATTTGTATCATCGTTTGGGCGTGATACTCATTCACGTACCATCGTTAAACGAAAGGAAAGAAGATATACCGATGCTCGTGGAGCACTTTTTAGGTCAGATTGCTGAAGAATACGGTCAGGCAGTTAAAAAAATTGAACCTGATGCCTTAAAAGCACTGCAATCGCATTACTACACGGGTAACATTAGAGAGCTACGGAATGTAGTTGAAAGATTGGTTATTTTAAGTGGTAAAACTGTAACATTAGCAGATGTGAAAGATTTTGTACTACGCTAACTAATATTTAATTGCAGCTTTGAATAGCTTCGTGAACTGCTCGAACTTCAGTAGCATCTACACGAAAATCGGGGGTAAAAGGTCTTTCGAGAAAAGCTCCGTGAATTGCTTTAACGCCTGATTGTTGTATCAAATCGGTAACATGAGAATGATGAACACCACCTCCTGCAATTAATTGAAAGTCGAGCTTTTTGTGGTGTACCATGCTTTGCAGTGCTGCAATGGTCGCAGCCCCCTGTATGGCCGAAGTATTTGGTAATCCGCTGGTAAGTACTGCTTTAAAGCCAAGTTGCTGTAGTTGGATGAGTGCAGCTGGCTGGCCGGATGGTGAGATGTGGTCGAAGGCACGATGAAAGGTGAGCCAACTATGTGCTGCAAACTTTTGAGCAATAACTTCCAAGAATGTGTAGTCTGGTTGATCATTTACCGTAAGGGCACCAATAACAATACCATGGTAATCAAGGTTAATAATGGTTTCGATATCCCTTAGGATAATTTTTTGCTCCACATTACTGTAAATGTAGTTGCCCGATCTTGGCCTAACAATAACGTTGGTTATTAAATTATTTATTTTATTTACCTCCAATAAAAATCCATATGAAGGAGTGAGACCTCCTTCTAGGTAGCTACTGCATAGTTCTATTCTGTTAATAGGTAGTTGTTGTGCTTGCTCAACGGCAGTTACGCTAAAGCAGGCTAATTCAAAAAGAGGCTTTACCATAAATAAGCAGCATTTTTAAGCTCATTGCTATTGCTTGTGCCAACGGCATACGAAAAACCCTTCCGTAAGGCAAATGCACCAACTTGTGCATTTTTATTAATAGCAATAAAGCACGCCTGCAAATAGTCGGGCCTGTTAGGATGCCTTTTTGCAATACGGCGAACCGCCTCTTTACACGCTTCGGTAGGTGTTAAACCGCGACGCATGAGCTCAACCACCAAAAAACTGCCACATACTTTAATGATTTCTTCGCCTTGGCCAGTTGCTACACATGCTCCTACCTCGTTATCAACATATAAACCGGCGCCAATAATCGGACTATCACCCAAGCGGCCACGCATTTTAAAACCCATACCACTCGTGGTGCAACTGCCACTTAAGTTGCCCATTTGATCGATAGCAATCATACCAATCGTATCGTGGTTAAGCTCACCATTGGGTAGTATGGTAGGAGCCGCCGGGCCATGCCCTTGATTTTCTCTATTTGCCTGAGGTTTGTATTCGCTGGTTTTCAGCCATTCGGCATAAGCTTTGGCGGCATCGCTAGATAGGGAAGCAGGAGCTAGGGGAAAGCCTTCTGCTATAGCAA
>DMPB01000073.1:11200-11610 GCA_003456175.1 Chitinophagaceae bacterium
GGAAAGCCTTCTGCTATAGCAAACTGCTGTGCACCTTCGCCAACTAAAAAAACATGAGGCGTTTTCTCCATTACACGGCGAGCCACAGCAATTGGGTGTGCAATGCGTTCTAAAAAAGCAACACTGCCGCAATTGCCGTTGTGATCCATAATGCTGGCATCGAGGGTAACTTTTCCATCGCGGTCGGGGTTGGCTCCAAGTCCAACACAGCAATTCAATGATGCTTCTGTAACCATTACGCCGGCTTCTACGGCATCAATAGCTTTTCCGCCTTGTTGTAGTTGCTGTAATGCAACTTTATTAGCATCTAAGCCTGCATCCCAGGTGCTTACTACCAATGGGCGTGTATGCTTAGCTTGAGCATTTACCGTAAGGTGCGATAACAATGGTAGGGTTGCTAAGCCACTTAG
>DMPB01000105.1:0-243 GCA_003456175.1 Chitinophagaceae bacterium
GCCCCGGTGGTTGGACGGTGCATCAACTCGTACACCATGTAGCCGATAGCCATATGAATGCCTACACTCGCTTTAAACTTGGCTACACCGAAGCTACCCCCACCATTAAGCCCTATGACGAAAACGCTTGGTCGCAACTGAGTGATGTTACCACCATTCCCATCAACATATCGTTAACGTTGTTACATTGTGTACATCAACGTTTGTATGCTTTTTTGCAACACCTTACGGTAAATGATTGGC
>DMPB01000105.1:476-689 GCA_003456175.1 Chitinophagaceae bacterium
CACCTTACGGTAAATGATTGGCTCGAAAAACAAGTATATCATCCTGAGCAACAAAAGCATATTATTCTTTGGAATTTGTTAGGTAGTTACGCTTGGCATGGCAGGCATCATACGGCACATATTACTGCGTTAAAAGAACGTATGCATTGGTAGTATGCAATAACAAAAAAAACGCACATCTACATGTCGATGTGCGTTTTCATTTACCGTAAG
>DMPB01000105.1:926-1639 GCA_003456175.1 Chitinophagaceae bacterium
GCGTTTTCATTTACCGTAAGGTATGCTTTATGTTTTGCTTATTTAGCTCTAAAATCAATACTATCGGCAACATTACCGCAGTTAAGCATAGTTGCTTTATAACGCGGATGTAACGTACCCAAATAAGGATTCACAACATCGGCAGTTTTGCTGATCCAAAAAGCCTCTTCTTCGTCGTTAAAGGCCATCGGACAGTTCATGTGATAAACAACAGCTTTATCGTATCGAACAGTACGAATGAGGTTGTATAAATTTTCGCTAAGCGTATAAAAAGAACGACGCTTATTTTCTAAGCCACTTTCTGCTGCAATTGCTTTCGCCTCGGCAGCTACTGTTGAGCCTAAACTTTTTGCGGTATTCACAATCATAGAATCAGCTTTCAGTTCTGCGTAGGCAATACCATCGGCAGCTTGTACAAGTGCTGCAGCTTGGGTATTAGCTTTAGTACTATCCCAATTCACTAAGGCTTCGCTAAGGCTGTAATAACTGGTGAGTAAGGTTTCAAATTGTTGGTTGAAAGCATCGCTATTGGCGCTTTGTGCTAAAGGTGCATCGTTAGCAGCTGGTTGCTTTTGTTCATCGCTACTACCACAACTCAAAAGCGTAGTAGCTATCAAAGCAATCGAAAAAAGTTTTTTCATGTGTTATTGTGTTTGTACAAAGGTATACAGATTGACTGTTTTCAAAAATAGTATGTGTATCAAATGAAAATG
>DMPB01000105.1:1904-6229 GCA_003456175.1 Chitinophagaceae bacterium
GGCTACCCGTTAGAAATACAATTGAATCGATATGATTACATTCTTGTAAATGGTAAGCGAACGATACCATCATCGGTATTTACATGTAGCATGTAGTTGCCAGCAGCTAAGGCTGGTAGCTGAATTTGCTTTTGCGTAGTACCAGTACCCCACTGCACATCAACTGTTTTAACGGCCTGTCCGTTCATATTGTACACTGTAGCAACGGCCTTACCGTTATTGGTAGCATTAATACGCAACTGTAACAAAGTGCTAGCACCAATATTATCTAACAAGCTAAACATAGCTGTTTTATCGCTGATGCGAATTTGCTTTACAGGACTAAAACTTACAGAACCATCTTTATCTACCTGCTTAATACGGTAATATAAAACAGGCGCTGCATACTTCTCGATGTTGTTGTGGATGAAACTGTATTTCGTATTTGTTCTGTTAGCAACGGTACCAATAGTTTCAAAGTTGTTGCTGTTGGTGCTTACTTGTACTTCAAAACGATCGTTATTGCTATTGTTAGCAACAGACCAATCGAGTTGGGCTTGATTACCTTTTTTAACAGCAGTAAAATCTAACCAAGTAACTGGAAGAATTATACCACTTACAGTTGCAGTAGAAGTTGTTGTACCAGTGTTAACGCCATTTTCATCGTAGCTAAATTGGTTGTTCACCGTAGTACCTGTTCTTGTATAGTAAAGGTTGTTACCCACAGAACGTGTAGTGCCTGTACATAAGAACAGTGATAAACCGTTAGATGCACCTAACCCACCATCGGGCAAGGTTACAAGCGATACGTTATTTGCCGTAAGGGGACCACCTGTAAATGCAACTTCTAACACTTCTAATTCTGTGTTAGCAACAATGTTAGGTTGTAACGGTGATGCAGCGGTTACGATTTGATAATTGTAGTAACCACCTTCGGTAGCTTCTGTTACACCCCAAGTTACACCTGCAAATGTGGTAGAAACAACCGTCATGGTTGGCTTTGGCGTCACCGAAGTTGGAATACCAATATTGAACTGTAAGGTTGAAATTACAGCAGGTGTTTGTGTGGCAGCACCTCTGATATAAATTTTTACACGGTTAGGTGCAGAACCTGCCCCCAAGCTTGCCTGCATTAAAGGCTGTGCTTGTAAGCTAAAACATGCCACGAAAAAGAACAAAATAAATGTAGCAATTGACCTCATGTTTGTTGATTTTTATGATAATTGATTAATTGGGAATAGCTTGTGTACGAATAGTGGTAGCAATATTGCTTAACACAGTAATGAGTAAGAAATCTTTATCGTTCTGTAAGCCGGCATAACGAACGTTACGGTTCATGTTAACATCGGCCTGATGATACACGTTTGATAATAGCTGCGTTGGCGTGTTGTTAAGTGTGGTAACAAGTATGAAATCTTTATCGTTTTGAAGACCAGAGTAACGCACGTTACCATTAGAATTGGCATTACCTGCCCACATTAAATTAACGGTAGTAAGTGTTGGATGTGTTCCTGTGGCAAAGGCTGCTGCTGTACCAAACAATTGTGCATCGCTTGCCTGAGCAAAGTTGAATACATTATCAGGATCGGGTGTATTTAAGTTTAGCGTTTTAGTATAGGTTGCAGCATCGGCCCCCATACCAAGGTGATTGCGGTGACGCACAGTGAGTATATAACTACCAGCATCTATATTCTTAAATAATACTGGGCTTACACCGTCAACATCTACAATATCCCCATCTTTTTGTAACAATGCACTACGCGTTTGTTGCAACTGGTTGCTACTGTTACGCAACTCTAAAAATACCCAATCTACTATATTGTTATCATCGTTGGTTTGGGTGCTAAATACAGTACTTGCAGCCGTTTCGGCATCGCTGTTATTGTTATGTACAAAAGCGGTATTGTACGGAGCTGCACGATAAGGATCTGCAAGCGGAATTAGATTGCTTGGCGTACGCAGGTTATCATTCATTTTGCCTGTAGTTGCATTGTAAGCACCTTGCAAGAATGCCCTACCACTTGCTAGAACAAATTTGTTCATAGCATATAATTGCTGACCTGTAGCAATATTATTAAAGCTAACAGTATTATTTGTTGTATTAATAGCACCGCTATTTAACGACCAACTAGAACCTGATCTAACAATGGGAGCTAGTGCCGTTTCTGTTCCTGTTAAGCCTGTAGCAGCTTCGTTATAAGTGGCTGTGGCAGTAATAGTACCGCCATTAACAGCACTCATAGAAGGCAACCAATAAGCATTCAAATAATCGCTAATGCGAATATGCCTGTTCGGATGTGCACTACCAACTAACCGCGTACCTACATACGCACCCGTGCCAGTTGTTGCACCACTAACAGTAATGTTTAGTGGCATCAACTCGCCATTAACACCTACTGGTAATGCAAAAGTACCATTACCATTTACCAAACGCCGTAACTCACCAAGCCCATTAGTTTCAATAAACTTGCCTGCGCCAGCCCCTACTACGTTAGCATTTGCCGTAAGGGATAAATGATAATCACTCAGTTGAATGCGACCTTGCGTAAACGATAAGTTATTGCCTATTACACAATTACTTGCAAGAAAGGCTGGCACTGTACTATTCAACTCAAGGTTAGGAATGGTAAAGCCGTTCATATCTATAGCCTGCGGAGCATCGCCTATTAGTACTACCTTACCAGTACCTATGATATTGGCACTCGATTGTATGCCGCCTTGTACTTGCACCGTAGCGTTGGCTTCTATGTTGAGTGTACCACCTTGTATCACCAATTGTGCCCTTACGGTAAATGTAGTAGCAGCTAATAACAAGCCTGTGAATAAAATATGTTGCTTCATAATGTTGATTTATGGTTGTCCGAGTATGGTTACTAACATGCCGGGAAGCACTGTTAGGTTAATACCAGGAAGTATCAATATTTTTTTAACTATAACATTGGTATTAATAACAGGATTATTGCCACCCCTTGGAGAGAGCACCACTTCTGTATTTCTGTCGGGTATTACACCACAACTCCAGTTAGTGGGTACTTCCCATGCTGTACTTGTACCGCCAATCCAATAATTGGTAAATACAATTTCGTACGGTGTACTATAGTTACCATTTACTAAGCAACGATATACGAGGCCGCCAGAAGTAGATGGTACATTTAATAAAGTGAGTGTAGGTGTATTAACCCCTGTAAAAGCACTACCATTTGTTATGTTCACAAAACCTGTTCCAGTATCGCGTTGCCATTGATAAGTTGCGCCTTGAATATCTGATGTAATGGTAGTTGTTCCATTTAAACACATTGGTGCTGAAAAAGTCACAATACCATTATTGTACACCACGTTCGGAACAACATCGCCACTTGCATTGCTAACTACCAAACTTGTTGGATTGTTGTTGAAAGACACAAAGGTTAATCCGCTTGAAGCTGGGGTAACTCTGAAGTTTAAAATGAATACAGTTTGGTTGTTGGCGATGGTTTGTGCAGTAAGGTTATCATCGGTCCATAAGTAACTTAAAGTTCCAATAGTACCATTCACAGCACCATTAAATAATGTATTGCTAATAGTACTATGTACCTGAGTAACATTAATAAGCTGCATTTTGGTGTTATCCCACTGTATGCTACCCTGCATGGCAAGTAGTTGTGAAAAATTATTCACTTTTACCGTAAGGGCTACTGTAGAATCACTCACATGTGAACGAGAGGCAATGGTAAAAGTTGGCGGTAATGTACCACCTTGTAAAGCGATTGTGCCATTTTGCGTAGTGATATTACTTGCAGCTGTACCTTGCGCAGTGGTTAGTAACAATGTTGTAGGCTCGTTGCTAAATGACAGTGTTGCGTTGCCTGTAGCACCATTTACCACGTTATACACCAAGTTAAACAATACGGAGTTATCTGTGATATTTTGCGGTTGCAAAGTATCGTTCAGCCATAAGAAGCTAATACCTCCTGTTGCATTTGAGGTACTATTGTATCGCTGAAAATCTAAGCCTTGCAATGTGGGATGAATATTATTTAAACCAGCGAAACGCACTTTTGTAGTATCCCAATTAATACTGCCTTGAAAACCAATGTACTGTGTAAAATTGCGTGTTGTAACTGGCACTGTTACTGTGGCCTGATTGTTCTGTGCTACAGTACCAATGATAAGTTGCGGAGCTGCTGGCAAACCAACAAAACCAACATATCCATTAGTATAGGTAACATTACTGATGGAACTTCCATTAGCGCCTGCTACTAGTAGCTGTGTTGGTATACTTCCGAAACTAATATTGGTATTACCAAAAGCACCACTCACCACATTGAAGTTAATGGTGAATAATACTGTATTGTTAGGTAACGATT
>DMPB01000105.1:6475-9278 GCA_003456175.1 Chitinophagaceae bacterium
GTTAGGTAACGATTGTGGATTAAGATTATTATCGACCCAAACGTAACTGAGTCGCCCGTCGCCACCTGCTGTACTTGCATTCACCTGTAAGCCAGTAAGTTGAGCAGCGGCATTGGTAATACTGCTAAAATTTAGTTTACTGTTATCCCAACTAATTGTTCCTTGAATGGCAACAATTTGGTTGAAATTTTGCACAGTTACAGGAATAGCAATAGTAGCAGCATTCAAATTATCGGCAGTACCAATAATAAATCTTGGTGTTTGTGCCTTACCCATAAAACTACATGCTAACAGCAACAGTAATAGTTGCAGTTTTGGTAGCATATGTTTTTTGAAGTGCATGTTCTATTATTTGTTGTATAGATGAGGCACAGTGATATACTGTGCCTCACTTGAAAATTATTGTTGTGCAATAACCAACGACTTTGCAGGCGTACCTTCTAAGCCTATGGCTTTGATGTAGTACATACCATCGGCGATAGCATTTTTCTCTTGCAAATTCATTTGGAATACATTCACACCAGGTATTACCTCAAAAGCTTTTTGAAGAATTAGCTTACCCTTAGCATCGGTAGCAATAACGGTTACTTTTTTCTGCTCTTTAGCAGCAAGTACAAGTCTTATATAACCTCTGCTTGGGTTTGGACTAACTTCTAAAGGTTCGAAGGAAACAGCAGCATTGGTTGGTAGTGGCTTATCAAGCACTACACCTGATCCGATAGCTACTTTCACTGGTTCGCTTGCTTGGTTGAATGCCATGCCAGGAATAACCACTTCATCAAGTGATAAACCTGTTTGTGCTACACTACGCTTTTTGCGAAGTACTACATCCATGATGACTGTTCCATCGGTAAGTGTGCGTGCTGTGTTAGTGGCATCGGCCCAAACAAATCCAATCACACCTTGCAATGCTTTCGTTGCATTATGATCGATATTGATATGCTTATTTTCAATGCCTACGAAATCAAATACAGTAGCATCGTAACTGATTGCAAACTGAGCACCCACTAGTGATGTAAAGTTGCGAACCTTCAATTTTAAGCGAACTGTTTCACCACGTTCAGCTACCACAGTATCGTAGTACAACTGCATCACTTTGTTGCTATTGCTAGCACGATTTTGCCCAGGTACTGCTGCCCAATCGAAATTCACATCGCCTAACTTAACAGCATAGAAACTAATGTTAGATTGGTTACCACTTACATTGGTTAAGCTTCTACTACTGTTATATGGGAATGGATTGGTTGGGTTAGGGAACGTATACGTACTATCTACGAACGACCATAACTTACCACCTGCGAATGTATCGTCGAAGCCTAAAATCATTCTTTTTACCGCAAGGACATCAAGAATATTCACTGAATTATCACTATTGGCATCGGCAGCAATGATTCGATATGGTGAGTTCAACAATGTTCTGTTAAGAATATGTGCTTGCATTTGTAATACATCGAGCACATTAATGCCATTTGTTTTATTAGCATCATTGTTTTTGTTGCCTGTGATACTGTAATTACGCTGTTGGAAGATATTGTAGTTGTATCTACCATTAGCATCTGTAACAACACTATCGTTAATACCACCGCTGATTCTAACAGTAATGCTTGGAACGGTTCCATTTGTTGGGTGCTGGAAACGACCACTTAATAACACGTTAGAAATAATAGTAACAGGAATACTGTTAGATGTTGCTGTTGTTTGTGTAATACAAGTAGCATTACTTGTCATAACACAACTTACAGTACTACCATTAGCCAAGCTGTTACTGCTAAATGTGTTCGAGGTACTATTCTGTACTGAATTACCATTCACTAAGAAATTGAAGGTAGGTGCAGGGCCACCGTTGGTGGGTACTGCTGTAAATGTAAAGGTTGTACCTCCAGGACCACTGGCACCAGCAGTGTTTAACTGCACGCTTGGTGCTACAGGGTTGCTTACTGTAACCACTACTGAATCAGAAGTTGCAGTACAGTTATTGCCTGTAATCACTACACGGTATACACCAGCTTGTGTTACACTTAAGCTTTGCGAGTTACCACCAGAAGTAATATTCACGTTGTTTCTAGTCCACTGATAACTTGAAGCACTAGAAGCAGTTAACATTACTGAGCTATTAGAACAAATAGCAGTTGGGCCATTGGCTAATATAGTCGGTGCCGTTAAAGGAGCACCTAATGCAATAACCGCACTGTTGGGTGATGTAAGTGTACAACCACTTGCAGGATTCGTTGCAACAACGGTATAAGTACCGCTGCTTGTTACATTGAAAGTACTATTGGTTGCACCAGGAATGGCCTCACCATTTCTAAACCATTGGTTGTTAGTGCCTACTGATGATGTTAAAGTTTGGCTACTGCCCAAACAAATACCGATGTTACCACTTGGTGAAACGTTTGGTTGCTGTGGCACATTGGTATTAACGTTCACAACAATTGGGTCGCCTAGTGTAATACAGGTAGTATTGTTTAATCTCAAGCGATATGTACCCGCATTGGCTGCCGCTACGTTATTAATGGTATAGCTGCTGCTAATGGCATTGGTAATAGGTTGATCATTAAATAGCCACTGTGCATTCGTAACAATATTGGTAGCTCTAAATGTTAATGGGTTACCGGCACAAATTGTAGTATCGCCAAGTAATGGTGTTGTATACACGGGCTTGGGCGGTAGGCTGTAAATCATCAATGAAGTTGCATTGTTAGCACCAACAATGGATTGATTCGTTGAAATAACTCGAATACGATAGCCGCTACCTTGCGGTAAATCTTGTGGAATCACAGATGGTATCACCCCACTCATACTG
>DMPB01000026.1:0-1089 GCA_003456175.1 Chitinophagaceae bacterium
ACCAATCTTTCAACTGGAATTATGGTGTATACACCGCCGCAACAATGGGTAGTGAAATGACTGCAGCAGCTTTTGGCGAGCTTGGCAAGGTACGCCGCGACCCATTTGCCATGCTACCATTCATGGGGTATCACATGGGCGACTATGTAAACCATTGGTTACAGTTCGGCCGCAACCTACCTAATGCCCCTCGCATTTTTAGTGTTAACTGGTTTAGAAAAGATGAGCAAGGCAAATTCATGTGGCCAGGCTTCGGTGAAAATATCAGAATCTTAAAATGGATTGTTGACCGTGTACATGGCCATGCAGGTGCCGTTGAAAGCCCTATTGGCTGGATGCCTCGCTATGAAGACATCGACTGGAAAGGCATTGAAAACTTCACACGTGAAGACTTTATGAAATTAATGACCGTAGATAGGGAAGCATGGAAACAAGAACTCATGAGTCATGAAGAACTATTTGCAAAATTATACGACAAACTCCCTAAAGAATTTTATTTCATACGAGAGTTGTTATTATCTGCACTTTGGAGGTCGCCCGAACATTGGAGCTTAGCCCCTGAACATGCATAATTTCTCAAAAGAACGGGCTAAGCCCGTTCTTTTTTCATTATACTAACAATACTATTATTACTTGTTAGTATAATACTATCTTTCACATAAATCTAACCGCATGGAATGGTTCCTAGCCCTTTTCACCGAAGCTTCTGTAGCACAAACCATTGTTATTTATGCATTGACCATTGCTATCGGCATTTGGATGGGACGCATTAAAATAGCTGGTGTTTCATTAGGTGTAACTTGGGTACTTTTTATTGGTATTTTATTATCGTATTTCAAAATTGCTGTAGATAAAAACACAGAACATTTTCTTAAAGAATTCGGGCTCATACTTTTTGTGTATGCTATTGGCTTACAGGTGGGTCCTGGCTTTTTTGCCTCACTTAAAAAAAGTGCACTTAGTAATAATATCATTGCGGCATTGGTAGTACTTACAGGCGTTATTATCACACTGGTATTTTTTGCATTTTCAAACAACCATATTAGTACCATGGCGGGTGTAATGAGTGGTGCCGTAACTAATACACCT
>DMPB01000026.1:1321-3450 GCA_003456175.1 Chitinophagaceae bacterium
CATACACCTGGCTTAGCAGCTGCACAAGCAGCCGTGAAAGACTTGCATATTGCACAAGTAGACAACTCTATTATTACCCTAGCTTATGCAGTTGCTTACCCATTTGGTGTGTTTGGAATTATTGTATCACTTGTATTACTTAAAAAAATACTTGGCATTAATATCAATGAACAACAAGAGTTGCATCGAAAGTTAAGTGTTGTTCGTTCGAACAGGCCAGTTTCAATGCACTTCAATTTAGAAAACCAACAACTTATCGGGCAACCTTTACGTAAGTTATTTGAATTATTCAAAGAGCCTATTGTTGTTTCAAGAATGTATCATAATGGTAATATTATTACGCCAACGCCAGAAACAATCCTTGCGGCAAATGATGTACTGCTCGTACTTGCACCTAAGAAGCAAATTGAAAATGCACAACTACTCATTGGTGCTCCTAGCCAAATGAATTTGAAAGAAGCACCTGAAAGTGCACTTACATCGCGACATATTGTTGTTACCAGAAAAGATATTACGCATAAACGTTTAGGCGATATCGAAGAGTTACATCAGCATAATTTCACTTTAACACGTATTAGCAGAGCAGGTATAGAAATGGTTGCCAATGGCGATATTTTTCTACAACTTGGAGATACGATAAAGGTAGTAGGTACGCAAGAAGGCGTTGATCATATCACCAAAATGTTGGGCAACGAAGTAAAGCGTTTAGAAGTGCCAGATATTGCTCCTATTTTTTTAGGTATTGTGCTCGGCGTAATTCTCGGAAGTATTCCATTTCACATCGGCAATATGCCTGTAGCTGTTAAAATTGGTATGGCTGGTGGCCCTTTAATTGTAGCATTGTTATTGAGTAAGTATGGCAACTTTTTATACCTCACCAACTATACCACCAATAGTGCTAATCTTATGTTGCGTGAATTAGGCATTACCCTTTTCTTAGCCAGCGTAGGTTTAAGTAGTGGACATAATTTAGCGGCGGCTTTTGCCAATGGAGATGGTTGGCGTTGGATTGGTATGGGTATCACTATTACTATGGTACCACTCATTGTAATTGGATTTATTGCGAATAAATATTTCAGAAAAACATACTTTGAAATTTGCGGTCTGCTAGCTGGTGCCTCTACCGATCCGCCGGCCTTGGCATTCGCACTTAAAACCGCTGGCAACGATATACCTTCTGCAACCTATGCAACTGTGTATCCACTAACCATGATTCTCAGAATTTTAGCAGCACAACTGTTGATTTTATTCTTCAGTTAATCATTGAAAAAAATGCTAAAAAAAATATTTATATGTAGATGTGCTGTAGCACTAGTTTGCTTCTTCTTACTTACACGCAGTAGCATTGCACAAAGCAAGCAAGTACGCTATCAAAACCATAGTTGGACGAGCCTGAATACTAGCATGCGTATAGCTAAGCATTGGAGTATTATTACCGACGTACATTACAGAGCTAACAACTTTTTTGCGAGTCCTAATTTTTACTTTTTTCGTGTAGGTGGTCAGTACCACTTCAATCAACACTTATCTGTAGCATTAGGATACGGACATTTATGGCTTGCGCCTTCCAAAACAGGATGGCATACTTACAGCAACGAAAATCGTATTTATCAGCAAGTACAGTATACTTACAAAACACAACGCTGGCAATGGATACACCGTATCAGAAACGAGCAACGTTGGCAACAAATTATTACGAACGATATTGCTACCAACAATTACAAACTCACCAATAGAATTCGCTATTTATTAGGTGCCAACTATACCATTTTCAAGCAACATCCAAAACTTCCAACACTGGCGCTTGCGAATGAGTTATGCCTTCAATTTGGCGAAAACACAGCGCTAAACACGTACGACCAAAACAGATTTTTTATAGGTGCTAAAATGCCACTTCGTAAATATTTGAGTTTCGATATTGGCTACATGCTGCTCTATCAAAAAAAAGCAGATGGTTTGAATTTCGACTATAACAATACCTTCCGTTGTTTTTTCTATTACACTCCGCAATGGCAGCAAAAAAACTAACCTTACGGTAAATGTATTTGCGGATATATTTACCGCAAGGGCATAAAAAAAGTCTTACCGAAATCGATAAGACTTAATGTGGGAGCTGACGGGATCGAACC
>DMPB01000038.1:0-981 GCA_003456175.1 Chitinophagaceae bacterium
ATCGGCATACGTAGCCATCAACTAAGGCGTAACCTCATCGGGAGTATATTCTAAAATATCACCGGGCTGGCAAGCCAATGCTTTACATATAGCTTCGAGGGTACTAAAACGAATTGCTTTCGCCTTGCCAGTTTTTAAAATAGATAGGTTAGACAAAGTGAGATCAACCTTTGCCGAAAGCTCGTTTAGCGACATTTTTCGCTTTGCCATCATCACATCCAGATTTACAATAATTGCCATAGCCTAAACGGTTAAATCTTGCTCTGTTTGTAATTCGGTACCTTTTTCAAAAACAAGTGCAATGATATAAATAATACCTGCGAAAAATAAAATTTCATTTGCCGCCCAATCTACCGGTATCGTTGCTCCTTTTTTAAGCAACCACTTGCTGTAACTTGCACTTATTAAAGCTACTATGCCTGTGCTAAAAGCAACATAACTAATTTTTAAAATTTGCTTTTGAATGCCCGATTCAAAAGGCTTCGCCACGTTGAACTTCATGAATATTTTGATAATGATATAAGCCATATAAGCCTTTAATATATGTACCGTAATGAGCAACGAAACAATGTGTATGTAATGCCAGCGATGCAGCGCCATAACACTCGATAAATCAAGCCCCATGTACAAATCTTTAGCCCCAACACTATTCACCCATAAACTCACGATAAACGATACTACAATAGCACCTGTTTTAATACAGAGCCCTATAAAAACAAGCCAGAAAATAAAGTGCATAATTTTAAGCACTGTTGCATTGAATTGATTCATATCAAATTGATTTAACAATGCAAATATCATCAATTTTTTATTGAAAAACAATAAATAATTATTTTTTAAAGAAATTTTCATTGCAATGGCTGTTCATTTACGTAAGTGTATTTTCTTACTAATTTTATTTTCAAAACTTGCTACTGCTCAAACAAGTGATACCCTTACGGTAAATGCAGACACAACCTTCAATGTAATTGTAAGCGGATT
>DMPB01000038.1:1230-1380 GCA_003456175.1 Chitinophagaceae bacterium
CGTTGGCTGCAAACGGCAGCGGCCATTAGTACAAAATCGCAAGCTCAGTTACAACCGTTTAGCTATATCAATCAATTAACGCCAGTACTTAACAGTATAGCAGGTGTAAGTGCAGAAGAACGTAGCCCGGGTAGCATTCGCATTGCCATC
>DMPB01000038.1:1666-3171 GCA_003456175.1 Chitinophagaceae bacterium
AACACCTATGCGAACCTGCTACACTTGCAGCAAATACAACAAATAGAGGTTATTAAAGGTGCTTCAGGTAGTTTGTATGGCAGTGGCACGGGCGGTGTTATTGTGCTACAACCCAAAGCCTTTCAAGCCAATCAGCCCATTCAAATCATGGCAACGGCAGGCAACTTAGGCTTACAACAATATACGCTGCAAGCAGGTACACAACAGGGTAATAAAAGCATTCAGCTTGTTAGCAGTTTTTTACGTTCTAACGGCTATAGAGCACAAACTGCCCAACAACGGGCAGATGTTTTGTTACATGGTAGTATTAATACCAGTACTACAAAATATGCTTACCTATTAGCTTACACCAACTACCACTACGAAACACCAGGTGGCTTAACCTTACAGCAAGTAATCGCCAATCCGCAACAAGCGAGGCCAGCAGCGGGCAACCTCCCAAGTGCCCAGGCACAACAAACAGGTGTAAAAAATAGTACTACATATCTAGGTGTACAAGCGGTTACACAACTACAATCTTGGCTTGAACAAGTAGTAGCCGTAGCAGCTAGTAACACCAACTTTCAGAATCCCTTTATTACCAACTACGAAAAACGTATTGAAAATAATATACAATTAAGATACTTGCTTACTGCAAAACACCAGTGGCCGCAACTTAGTATACGCTGGCATATTGGTACAGAGCAGCAATGGCAAAAAAGTAACATTAATAACTATCAAAACATTAGTGGAACGGCTGGTGAACCACAATTTGAAGATGCAGTACGTACCTTGCAACAAAGTGTATTTACGCAAGTACAAGTCAATTATCACCAGTGGCAATTTGTAATGGCTGCAAGTAGCAATGTAACGCGTTACCAATACCAACGTAATTATCCTAATATTATCCCTACAACTAATTATCGTTTAGCTTCTGTAATAGCACCACGTTGGAGCGTTTTGTACCAAATAGCGCCGCAACAAACAGTGTATGCCACAATAGCGAAAGGCTTTGCTCCGCCTACCATTGCCGAGTTTAGAGCAAGCGATAACAACTTTAATACAGCATTACAAGCCGAACAAGGTTGGATGTACGAATTAGGCTACAAAACAACCTTATCGCAGCAGTTAAAAGCAAGTGTGGCAGCCTATCACTTAGCTGTTAATAACGGTATTGTGCGCCAGCTCAACAATAACGGCGCTGAATATTTCATTAATAGCAATCAACTGCTACAGCCAGGTGTTGAAGCAGAAATAGAAGGTAACATTGCTTACAAAAGTGGCATTATTCGGTATTGGTGTACCGCTGCATACCAACCATATACGTTTAAGCAGTACCGTACTGGCAGCAATATTTTCGATGGTAATCGTATTACGGGTACACCTTTGCATTTAGTTACCATTGGCGGTATTATACCTTACGGTAAATATGAATTGCTCACGCAATATCGTTACGTAAGCAAGCAATACCTTAACGATGCGAATATGGTAGTAGCTCCGGCCAATCATCAACTATTATGGCAGTT
>DMPB01000038.1:3430-3627 GCA_003456175.1 Chitinophagaceae bacterium
CATTTACCGTAAGGAAAACGTCACAACAACTTGCTATTAATGTAATTCATGGTATTGGTCAACCATTTGTGCTAGGTTACGATATCAATGCCGCAGGTAATAGATTTTACAACCCTGCTGCGCCGTGGCAGTATAGCGTACACTGGCGAATGTTATTACAACAATAGTTCGTAAGAAAATGCTGCATCTTTGCAGCC
>DMPB01000038.1:3894-4414 GCA_003456175.1 Chitinophagaceae bacterium
GGCAACCCTACCTCGATGGTAAGGTTATTTTGATTGATAAACCTCTTGAGTGGACCAGCTTTGACGCAGTAAAAAAAATAAGAATACTTACCCGTATTACCAAAGTTGGACATGCCGGTACATTAGACCCGCTTGCAACCGGCCTACTCATTATTTGCACGGGCAAATTCACCAAACAAATTAACACCTATATGGGAATGCCGAAAACCTATACGGGTAGTTTTACGCTTGGTGCAACAACACCTACGTACGATTTAGAAAGTGAACCTGAAAATTTTAAATCGTATGATCAAATTACCGAAGCAGATTTATTGCAAGCCGCATTGGCATTAACAGGCGATATTATGCAAGTACCGCCTATATACTCGGCTATTAAACAAGCTGGCAAGCCAGCTTACATTAAGGCTCGTAAAGGCGAAGATGTTGTTTTAGAACCACGCCCTATCCATATCAGCAACTTTCGGATTACGCATGTTGCGCTACCAGTAGTATCATTTGAAATTGTGTGCAGTACGGGTAC
>DMPB01000038.1:4645-4821 GCA_003456175.1 Chitinophagaceae bacterium
GTACGGGTACTTATATTAGAAGTATGGCACACGACTTTGGAGCAATACTTGGTGTTGGCGCTTATTTAAGCAGCCTGAGAAGAACCAAGATTGGTGATTTTGATGTAACCGATGCACTGAGCTTAGTAGATTTTGAGCAAACCGTTGTACAAGCCAAAGCATTGTGGGCATCGCAT
>DMPB01000038.1:5055-5199 GCA_003456175.1 Chitinophagaceae bacterium
GTTGTGGGCATCGCAACAAGCTGGCGAGTAATTTTTTTGAAAAAAACACGGTAAAAATTTGGAGAAATAAATCACAACCCTATTTTTGCACTCCCAATCGAGAAATAAAGTATCGAAACGGAATGGATCGGTAGTTCAGTTGGT
>DMPB01000168.1:0-1491 GCA_003456175.1 Chitinophagaceae bacterium
CATATTTGAAATTACAGATAATCGTTTAAGAACAGCAACAATCTATTTCGCTTCCGCTTCTTTCTCACTCATCAAATACGCTTTAATAAATCCATCCAGTTCACCATCCATAACCGGACCCACATTTCCCACTTCATAATCAGTGCGATGGTCTTTAATCATTTTATATGGGTGAAATACATAGCTGCGAATTTGGCTGCCCCATTCAATTTTCTTTTTGTTGGCATTGGTGGCATTTTTTGCAGCTTCACGTCGTTTTAGTTCTTCTTCGTAGAGGCGACTTTTAAGCATTTTCATTGCCATTTCGCGGTTTTCGCCTTGGGTACGGGCTTGTTGGCATTCAACAATAATACCGCTGGGAGCGTGTTTTAAACGTACTGCTGTTTCTACCTTGTTCACGTTTTGGCCACCTTTACCACCGCTTCTATAAAACTCCCATTCTACATCGGCAGGGTTCACTTCAATATCAATAGTATCATCAATCAACGGATATACAAACACACTCGCAAAGCTGGTGTGGCGCCTTGCATTACTATCGAAAGGGCTAATTCGCACTAGCCTATGTACGCCACTTTCTGCTTTTAAAAAGCCATAAGCAAAGGGGCCATCAAACTGTAGTGTAGCTGCTTTAATGCCAGCGCCATCGCCTTCTTGAAAATCTATTTCTGTTACCTTCCAGCCTTGTTTATCGCCATACATGCGATACATGCGAAGTAACATTTCGGCCCAATCTTGGCTCTCCGTACCACCGGCACCGGGATTAATTTGTAGTACCGCCGGAAGTTGATCTTCAGGCTCGTTGAGTGTACTTTTAAATTCCGCATCTTCTATTTCCCGTAAGGCATGCTCATAGGCTATGCGGGTTTCATCTTCTGTGGCTTCACCAGCTTTCCAAAACTCAAATAAAGTAGCAAAATCTTCTACCGCTGTAGCTACTTGCTTGTATAGTTTTAACCAATATTCATTGTCTTTAATCGACTTCATAATATTGGTAGCACGGGTGTTATCGTCCCAAAAACCGGGCGATAAACTCAATTGTTTGTCGTTTTCTACTTTTTGGCTACGGTTATCGTAGTCAAAGAAACCTCCTCAAGACCAACACACGGTCTTTTACAACTTTAATTTGTTCAATTGTCATAAGACAGCGAAGATAAAGTGTGTAACCTTACGGTAAATAAAACTATGCGAGTGTAATAATTTGTGGTGTAATGTCAATAGTTTGTAAGTGCTGTAGCAGACGTTCGCTGTGTGTATCGGTAATAAAAACTTGCCCTTGATGTTGGATGCATACCGTATGAAGTAACTGTTGCATACGTGTGGCATCTAGCTTTTCAAAAACATCGTCTAACAACAAAATTGGAGCAAAGCCTTTTTGCTGTTGCAATAGGTTGTACTCCGCCAATTTAATAGCAAATAGCATACTCTTTTTTTGTCCCTGACTAGCCATTTGTTTGAATAGCTGCCCATGCATATGAATGCCAATATCATCTT
>DMPB01000168.1:1715-3319 GCA_003456175.1 Chitinophagaceae bacterium
GAATGCCAATATCATCTTTATGAATACCGCTTCCTGTTCGCTGCATGTAGGTATCACGTTGCTTATTTTGTAGCAACAAACTACTCATGTTTTGAGTATGCAAATGCGATTCGTAGCTTAATGAAATAGGTTCGGCTGCAGCACCTGCAATGTGTTGATATTGCTCGCCAATAGCTGGTATCAAGCGTTGTAATAATTGTTTTCGCGTACCATAAATAGCATCTGCTAATGGAGCTATTTGATGATCGAGTATCTCTAAAACATCGTTATTTAAAACGCCACGTTCAGCAGCATGCTTGAGCAAGCTATTGCGTTGCTGTAGTAGCTTGTTGTATTGAATGAGTTGAAGTAGGTATGTAGGGTTGATTTGACTAATGAGCGTATCTAACCATTTGCGACGCAAATCACTGGTTTCGTTGATAATGGCAATATCATCTGGGGCAATCATTACTGCAGGAAACTTGCCAATATGTTGGGCTAGTTTTTTATAAGCTTCTCCATCGCAAGTAATTTCCTTTTTCCCATTTTCTCTGATAATTGCAGTTATTGTGGTAGGCTGTTCATTTACCGTAAGGTTGGCAGCAATACGCATGCCTAGCATACCCTGTTGTACATTCATTTGGTCGCTACTGTTAAAATAGCTTTTGGTGAAGCACAAGTAATAAATAGCATCGAGTAGGTTGGTTTTTCCAATACCATTGGCGCCACAAATGCCAATTACCCTTGCGGTAAATGGAAATGTAGCCGAGCAGTAATTTTTGAACTGTACTAGTTGTATCTGCCTAATATGCAACATGTGTTGCAAATGTATTTGCTAGAAGCTTACCCGAGTTGTTGAATTGTTTGAATGATACCGGTAGTGCTAAAACCTTGAACAATAGGGTTAATAACAACACGTCCACCGTTGGCCGTCACCTCTTTTGCCCCAACAATTTGTTCTATCGTATAATCGCCACCTTTTACTAGTACATCGGGCATGATGGCTTGAATAAGTTGTAGTGGAGTATCTTCTTCAAAGATGATTACGGCATCTACTACTTGTAAGTTCGCTAGTAAGTTGCTCCGGCTATCTTGGTTGTTCACAGGGCGTTCATTTCCCTTTAACCGCTTTACGCTTGCATCGGCATTAACACCAACAATAAGATAATCGGCTTCTTCAGCAGCTTGTTGTAAGCTTGCGATATGGCCACTATGAAGAATATCGAAACACCCATTGGTGAAAGCAATAGTGCCACTTTTTAAACGCCATGTTGCGATGGTGGGTAGTAACGTTTTAAGTGTGTGTATTTTTTGCGGAATGCTATGAATTACTTTCATGTTTTTTCTGTTTGTTGAGCATAGGCAATAGCAACATGCTTACAAAGCCAACCACAAGTACAACAACAAATTGTGCTATCCATTGTAGTGTACCATTAGCATAACCTAGTTCAAAAGCAACGCCATTACGTTCCATAGCTTCTGCTAAAAATAAGGCATAGCTTCCGATGCCGCCAGGTGTAATAATCATGCCAACACTGCCGAAGGCTAAGCCTGTGAATGCCACTTCAATACCAAGTACATCGCTACCCTGCGTTGCTTTAAAGCCAAGCCATGTGCCCCCCACA
>DMPB01000196.1:0-952 GCA_003456175.1 Chitinophagaceae bacterium
AACGTACCAATGCTACTTGGCTCGATGCTACCGTACACCGCCTAGAACAACACATTACACCACAGGTTAATTGTACCGATTGTGGGAACTGCTGCAACACCCTTATGATTAATGTTGAAGCACAAGAGGCCGATACACTAGCACAACATTTAGCTATTAGCCGCCAACAATTCGATGACACGTATATTGAAAAAGGCAGTTATGGCATGATGCTTATGAACGCCATTCCTTGCTCGTTTCTTTCGGCGAACAAGTGCACGGTGTATGAGCACCGTTTTGGTGGTTGTAGAGAATTTCCCGGATTGCATTTGCCACAAGTGCAACAAAGGTTATTCACCATATTTATGCATTATGAACGCTGCCCTATTATTTATCATGTAGTTGAAGCCTTACGGCAAATGGATTTACCGCAAGGTGAAGCGTAATTGAACGCATTTACTTAAGTTCTTTATATACAAAATCCCACGCCTAGGCGTAGGATTTTGAAATATATCTGTATGTAGTGCTACTTCTTACTTAGCTTTTCTTTTGGCGGTCAATCAAGTTCATGGCATAAGCAAAATGGGTAACTACACCGGGCAGTGCCAACCAGAAAAACTCGCGGTACACAACCATAAGGGTAATCATCGCTGCAGTCCAAAGAAAAAAGTATATCCAGTTTTTAGTAGTGCTTACTTGTTCCATGCTTGAAAAGATTTTTGCAAAAATAGGTTTGTAATGTATTCGATGTAACTATTGTTTGTCTAAAAACAACATTTTTCCGGCCACCAATATGAGTACTAGCGCAAATATTTTTTTGAGTAATGCTTGCGAAATACTCAATGATATTTTAGTACCCAACCATGCCCCCACAATAAAAGTAATAGCCATAATACCTACCACTTTAAAATCGACATTACCTTTTTGATAATGGGCATAAACGCCTAAAATACCTAACGGTAATAACAACAGC
>DMPB01000196.1:1169-8425 GCA_003456175.1 Chitinophagaceae bacterium
AACGGTAATAACAACAGCCCTAACGATGTACCTTGCGCTTGTTGCTGGCTGTATCCTAAAACGTACACTAACGCGGGCACAATAATAATGCCTCCGCCAATACCTATAAGGCCACTTAACATACCAGCCATAAGGCCAACAATGAGCAACAGCATAATGGTTTGGGCTGTCATATTGGCAGTTTATTTGTTACCAAAATTTTCTTTGTAATGCTTCATAGCAGCAGTTACAATTTTCTTAGCGGTTTCTTTGCTTCCAAACTCTTCTACTTTAACAGTTTTATTTTCTAAACGCTTATATTCTTCGAAAAAGTGACGCAACTCATCGAAAAAGTGTTTGGGTAATTGATCAACATTATTCCAATGGCTTACACCTGGGTCGTTAGCGGCTACAGCAATAATTTTATCATCGCCTTCACCTTGATCAATCATTTGCATTACACCAATTACCTTGGCTTCCATTAGTGTAAGTGGTTGTACTGGCAGAGAGGTAATTACAAGAATATCCAGAGGGTCGCGGTCATCACCATAGGTTTGCGGAATAAAACCGTAATTCACAGGGTAATGGAACGATGAATAAATGATTCGATCTAATTTTAATAAGCCACTCGCCTTATCAATTTCATATTTGTGACGAGCACCTTGCGGAATTTCAATTACAGCATTTACAATGCGTGGTGCATTATCGCCGGCAGATACACCATGCCAAGGATGTAAAACAGTTTGTTGTGTCATAGATTTTTGAAGTTGATTGCTCTTATAAAAATTTACTTGCGTAAATGCCAACTGCGGTTGCTAGAAAGCCCGTAATAAGCGATGCAAAGCTAAACCATAAAAAACTAAAATATCGCTGTTCGTGTAAGAATTGTAAGCCTTCGTAGGTAAAAGTAGAAAACGTTGTAAAGCCACCACAGAAGCCAGTAACCAATAATAATTTCAAACTCATCTGCCATTGCGCTTGCATGCTCGTTTTAGTGATAGCCCCCATGATAAGTCCGATAAGCATGCATCCAACAGCATTTACCCAAAACACACTACCTACACTATCCGATTTTGGTAACCATAAGGTACAGCAATACCGAGCTACAGCGCCAACAGCACCTCCTACTGCCACCAAAAGTATATGCTTTATCATGTTTATAAATTACCGCTAAGGGTATAGGCGAAATCTACCAACCAACTGTTGTTGCGCTTTACTACTTTTAACTTACGAGCCACCTTATCGTAGCTATTACTGTATTGTATAATAACTGTAGTATCGTTTAATTGCTCTACGCCTCCAATATTAATAGAAGCTTCGCGATACTGATTACGATCTTCAGTAGGCTTATCACGATAGGCTCTTTGCATTTCGTTCAATGCATCCTCGTTCTGAGGCGTAGGCACCATAAAAAACTTACTTTTTTCAAACTTACCTTTCAAGCAGCCGTCTACAAATTCGCGGCCCGCATCTAGTGCATTTTCGGCAGTAGTATAGGCAGCATCGTCGGGGGCAGTGCTGCCGCCACATGCCGCTGCTACACTCATTACAACAATAATGCAAGATAAAAAGAGGAGCTTTTTCATTTACTGCAAAGTAACAAGTTAGGTTTTAAAAAGCACCACATATCCAACAGTTTCAAAAGTGTTAGCACAATGCTAACACTTAAAGCGGCGTATACAACTATCTTTGCGGCCGCATTATGACAACAATAGCAAGCAAAATGGATGGTAAAGTTGCAAGCGAGAGCTTTGTAATTATGAACGAGTTGGTACTACCGAACGATACCAACGTATTTGGCAACCTTATGGGAGGCCGCCTTATGTATTGGATGGATATTGCCGCTGGCATTGCTGCCGGCCGCCATTGTAACGCTCCTTGCATGACGGCAAGTGTTGACAACCTAAGTTTTAAAAACCCTATTAAACTGGGTAACACGGTACATATAGAGGCCAAGGTTACAAGGGCATTTAATACAAGTATGGAAATTCACTTGAAAGTATGGGGCGAAGATCACTTACATCAATACCGTTACGAAAGCAATGAAGCATATTTCACGTTTGTTGCATTAGACCCTAACAGCAAGCCACGCCCTGTACCTCCTGTACTACCCGAAACAGATGAAGAACGTAAGCAATACGATGGTGCCTTGCGCCGTAGACAACTTCGTTTGATACTTGCTGGCAAAATGAAGCCCGATGATGCTAGCGAATTAAAGGCATTGTTTATAAAAGAATAAATTTTAAAGCTCAACCAAGTGTTGAGTTTTTTTTATCCTTACAGTAAATAAACAGCATGAAGCATTGAGGCCTTCTGGTATTGACCTTGATAAAAAGTGCTATCAAGCTTTGCATGAGAAATGATATATAATTGCGTTTGTTATTATACACATGAACAGCTTACCTGATTTCACGCAAAGAAGTACAGTTGTTCATAATGCAGTAACACCTTTAAGGAATGCTGTCACTTATAATACATTTGCTATTGTAGCAAATTAATAAAAAAGCTAAGAGTGAGCCGAATACTCACTCTTAGCTTTTTATTTTTCCGAAAATCAGTGAAATGGAAAATTAGTAATACCAACGCACTGAGTAAAGCACTTACTGATTTAAATGCCTTTATGTACCATCAAACTCTCGTTCAGAGTAATCTGACCATCGGTAATTTGTAAGTAATAATTACCAGAAGTTGTTAGGTTAATAAGTTGAACAGACTGAGAAAGTACACCACCTTCATATAATATTACTTTAGTATAAATTACTTTACCCGTTGCATCAAAAACATTAGCTCTGTAAATTCCCTTGGGTAAATTATTTATTTGGAAATTAAGATTACCATTTACCACCGGATTAGGAAATACTGATAATGATGGCTTAATAATGCTATTTCGTTGTAAGATGGTTGTACTGCTATACGAAACTTGTCCATCTTTATCAACTGCTTTAATTCGATAAACATTTTGGTTACTAACAGGGTTTACATCAATAAAACTGTATTTACTTGCATTTGTAGCTTTAATCGTACCAACAGTTTTAAAATTATCATTAGTTAATTTTTCAATATTATAATAGGCTGTATTCACTTCTGAAAGTACATTCCAAGATAATTTTATAGCATTATTTGATTCTATCGCATGTATGTTACCAAATTTAACCGGCAACGTAATAGCAGAGTAACTTGTTAACCAAATACTATCGATATCAGCATCTATCCCTGCTCTCATGACTATTTTTAACCTTTTTGCAGTAGGGCTTGCCACTACAACAGTTGTATCAGTACAAAGTGGATTAATGTAGCTGCCTAAGTTTGTAACAAAGGTCCAATTGGTAGAAAGTGCTGCCGTATCAGATGTTACCCAAATTGAATATGACCTTGATGCTCTAGCTCTTGAAAAGTGGAATTCTTGAATACCTTGATGCACAACAGGAGTAATTAAAGTGTTTGAATCAAAGGTTCCATTTGTTCCCATATTTCTAAATCTTGGGTGCGGATTACCAGTTGGACATCCAGTACCAGTTGTACTGTAAACATTTCTGGCCCACCAACTGCCACCTACCCCAGCGAAATAATAGGTAACATCTGTTGTAGGTGTAGGAGTTATACTAGTGGGATTTACCGTAGTTAAAGTGGAGCCTTGATCAGGTTGAAATCCTTCTCTCCAATAAACTTGATTTTGAGCGATACTAACTTTTACTGAGGTTGTGAATAGAAGAATGCACAAGAAGTAATAAATACTTGTTTTCATGTAGTAGGTGTTGGTTGGGTAATCGGGTTGTATTTATAGGGATTATCGGGGTTCAAAATAGTACATCAGTAGCGATAATTCAATATTTTTCTTAAGTTTATCAAAACAAATATGATGGAAAACACCAACTACACCAACATGAGTAACACCTCAACCGACATTTTAGCAGGTGATGATGCATTTCAGTATGAATACGCCTCTACCGGTCAACGCTTTGTACATTTTCTGGTAGACATAGTACTTTTCTATTTCATTTTTATTGTGATAGGTGTTGTTGCAGCAATTACCGGCAATGAATCATCTTTAGACATACTCGATGATCCTCTTGGTGGTAGATTAATTTCGATAGTAGTATACATCCTATTTTTCACGCTTTGGGAGGGTGGTACTAAAGGTAGAACCCTTGGCAAGTTTATAACAGGCACTAGAGTATTAAAAACGGATGGCATTGAAATTACTTGGGCTGATGCGTTGAAACGTTCGCTTTCGCGTATTGTACCATTTGAGCCATTAACGGGCTTTAGTGGCCATCCGTGGCATGATAAGTGGACGGATACGATGGTTGTTAAAATTCGCAAGTAAGCTTTGTGTAATAGCATATGAAAAAGGCGGCCAAAGGCCGCCTTTTTCATATGCTATTACACATCTATTATCATTTACCGTAAGGTTAATTATACTGCCTTTAACCGATGCTTCATGCGAATACGATACACCATGCTAATTCCAAAACCAATTGTCATTACTACAATTCCTAACCATAGGATGTTGATGAATGGAAATTCGAGTACTTTAAGCGTTAATAGGTCGGTCATTCTACGACTTTCTTTCACACCAATTTCAAGTGTACCTTGTTTTTCATCGGCAATTTTGTTGAATGCAAATACCAAGCCTTGTGCAACTACAGAATCTTGCAATACCCTAAAACGTTGTTGATCGGCAGTGATGGCAATACCTGGATTTACTTTGTAATAAGTACCTTCTTTACTAATTACTGTAATATCGAGCAACATAGCTGTTTCGCCTGCCTCTAATTGGTGCTTACCGCCTTTGTTATCTACTGTTACTTTGTTCAAAAACCACAAACCATTGGTATAAAAGGTAGTATCGCCTGCTTTCAATGTAACGGGGGTGAATTTGGTAGTATCTTCTTTATCGCCTTCAAGCCAACTGGTTACATATACGAAAATATCTTTATGCCAATAATGTTTCGCATCGGGGTTGGCCGCAAAGCCTTCGCCTCCTTTATTGTTTTTAATAACATCAGGATACAAAGTGAATGTTTCGCCGGTAGAATCGTTTTCAAACTTTAAAGCGAAATGCTTTTTATCGTATTTATCGTTAACGGTATCGCGTTCGTAAGTTACATGATACTTACCCATTTGGGTGCGAACGCCTTTGAATAAGGTGATATTCTCCGCAGGATTTTCAGGACCATCTTTTTTCAAAATGCTAATACCCGTTGTGTTCCAGCTCAGAATATCTTTTTTAGCACTGCTAATTAAAATACCTACCAACACCATTCCAAAACCAACGTGAGCAATAGAAGCCCCTGCCACTTTCCATTTACCGTTCAAGCCACTAAAAATATACATGGCATTTCCTACAACGGCATATACACTTGCGAAAATGGCAATATGAATAGCTGCAAGAAACCCTAAACCATGCTTATCGTAATGTATAGCACCAAACAAACTAATACATAAACTAATAACCAATGCTATTGCTGTTGGCACTAACAACTTCTTACCTACCACAGCACTTTCTGTGTGCTTCCACTTCATGTATTGTGTGATGGCAGTAAGCAACCCAACAATAATGGCTACAAAAATTTGTACTTGATTAAACGCAAATTCAACATCTTCTGGTTTGGCAATTTTGGTACCGAATACTTTGTTAACAACTGGGGTTGATGTTTGTGCAATAATTACAAGGCCGCTCAACATAAATACCATTGCTCCAATGAACATCCAGAACTCACGGCTGTAGGTGCTTTCTTCTTTGTGTATGGTGGGCATGCCCTTACTACGTACAAAAAATAGTATCAGAGCTGGAATAAAGAAAACAAGCACAAACGCTAACAATTGTCCTGTCATATCAGCACCAGTAAAAGCATGTACCGACGTATCTCCCAAAACACCACTACGGGTTAAGAAGGTACTATATAACACCAAAACAAAACTAAGTATGTAAAAGAGGTAAGTTGTTTTTAAACTATACCCCGAATGCTTGTAAATAAGATTTGTGTGTAAGCCAGCAATAAGCAATAACCAAGGCACCAAACTAGCATTCTCTACCGGATCCCATGCCCAATAACCGCCAAAACTCAAGCTTTCGTAAGCCCAAGCAGCACCCATCATAATACCAACACCTAAAGCAGCTGCAGAGAACGACCCCCATGAAAGCGAATCGCTAACCCAAGTATGATCTTTTCTCAATAAGCCCGCCATAGCATACGCAAATGGTACAATGGTACTTGCAAAGCCTAAGAATAATACAGGTGGGTGTATTACCATCCAATAATTCTGCAATAATGTGTTCAGACCTTGCCCATCTTTAATCATCGACAAATAATCGGCACGGAGTTGGCCCGTTTCCGGATTCAACATAATAGGAGCATTATCTAAGAAACCTTCTGCTCGCAATAATGAAAAAGGATTGGTACCAATTTTTTGTCCTAAAACATATATCCCCAATAGCATGGTAGCCAAGCAAGCCTGTGCAAAACTTACGGTAGTCATTACACCAGCTTCCCATTTGCCCGAACGGGCTATTAGAATCCAACCTAATACACAATGCCAGAAGCTCCATAACAAAAAGCTACCTTCTTGCCCTTCCCAATAACAACTTAACAAATATTCAAAGGGTAAGTCTCTACTACTATGCTGCCAAGCATATTTGTATTCGAAATAATGATTGTAAATGATGTAGAATAACGTTAGAAATACAGCCAACACACTAATGGTTTCAGCTGCAAAGGCCCAACGACCTAAACGCTTCCATTGTTGCGCCGATTCGCTTAAATCGGCCTGCTGCCAACTTTTGTAAAACGCAATTGTTGCCAACAGCGAAGCTGTGAACGATAATACCGTGAAGAACTGCCCAATATAACCGGGCAGTAAGTGTTCGCCAAAATATTCCATGCTAAAATGGTAGTGCTAAATGTGCTAAAATAAAATCCTATCCTTGGGCAGTTTCGTTGATTTTCTCACCGGCTTTCTGCATATCATCTTTATACTTACTAGGGCATTTTAAAAGTATGCCTTGCTTATCTCTTATTTGAAAAACGCCATCTTCAATTTTGCCCTTCAAAACAATACGTTCACTTTTTTCCATATCGGTTGGCTTTTCGAAATAGTACGCAACAGGCATGGTGTTACCAAGTGTATCTACAGCTGTAAAGGCAACATGATTAGGATTTTTAACCGGATCGTATTGCAACGAGCCAGGTTGCAACTTAGCAATCACAGTTACGGTTTTGCCTGATTTTTCTTTAGCGCTAGCAATGGTTTCGTAGGTTGTAACATCGCCCATG
>DMPB01000155.1:0-2042 GCA_003456175.1 Chitinophagaceae bacterium
AATTACTGTAGCACAGCCTATACAAGTTACAGTTCAAGGCGATGATACCTTATGTATTGGCGATAGAACAACCCTAACAGCATTTGGTGCTACGCGTTATGTATGGTCACCATCATTAGGGCTTAATAGCATCAATACTGCAACTGTTATTGCAGCTCCACAAACAACAACGCAATACCGTGTAATCGGATTCGATGCTCATAACTGCTTTCAAGATACTGTAGATATTATTGTAGCAGTTGGGCAGTATCCAACGGTAAGTATTGGCCCCGATTCACTTACACTCAATACAGGCGTAAGGCAACAACTTAATCCAACAGTTACAAATGGGCCTATTAGTACATGGGCATGGTCGCCTAATATCAACATCTCTTGTACCGATTGTGCAACACCAGTAGTAACAGTAAAAACACCTGTATGCTATGCGGTAAAGGCTACCAACATTTTTGGTTGTGCTGGCACTGATACCATTTGTATTAAACCTTTCTGCGAAAACACACAAGTGTTTATAGCCAATGCTTTTACACCCGATGGCGATGGTCGTAATGATAAATTGGTTGTTAGAGGGCAAGGAATTAAAACAATACGAATGTTTAAAGTATTTAATAGGTGGGGGCAGGTTGTATTTGAAAAAGCCAACTTTAGTCCAAACGATGTTAGTGCTGGTTGGGATGGCACCATTAAAGGTGTAAAAGCCCCACCCGATGTGTACGTATATATCTGCGAGGTTGTATGCGATAACGATGTTACCTACACTTACAAAGGCAACACAGCACTCATGAAATAACTATAACCAATGAAAAAGCAATTCATATATATACTTGTATTTTTATACCTTACGGTAAATGTTGTATCGCAAAGGGCAATAGCACAAGACATTACATTCAGTCAATTTTACGAAATGCCTATGCTGCGTAATCCAGCTTTGGCAGGCGTATTCAATGCCGATATTCGTATGAGTGGTATGTACCGAAGTCAATGGGGGCAAGTATCTGTTCCCTTTCAAACAGGCGGTGCCGGATTAGAATATAAAATCCCATTTAACCAATATGGCGATTGGATTACCTTAGGATTACAAACTACACACGACGTAGCAGGCGATGTTCGGTTAAAACGAACACAAGTATTACCCGTGCTCAACTTTCATAAAAGTTTGAATGCTAATTACGACGATTATTTAAGTATTGCCTTTATGGCTGGGCCAGTGAACAGTCAGTTCGATCCAACCAAACTCCAAATGGATGAACAATACTTCGGAGGTCAGTTTAATCCAACAGCACCCGTACAAACATTTGAAAGAACAGGATTCAGCTATTGGGATGCAAGTTTAGGATTAAGCTATACCAGTAGCTGGGGCGAAGATTTACAGTATTATGTAGGTGCAGGTTACTTTCATTTTAATAAACCTAAAGTAGCGTTTTATACAAGTAATAGTGACGTATTTCTAAATCCTAAACTGGTGTTTAATGCTGGGGTAAGCATGCAAACATCAGAGGTTAATAATCTGGTAATGTTTGCCGATTATTTTACGCAAGGAGGGCACCGTCAATTTTTAGGAGGTTTTTTGTATGGTACAGAAATAGCAAGAAACTACAATGAAGATTGGGGAACTACGCTATACTTTGGTGCGATGTATCGTTGGAACGATGCACTGATACCTGTTATGAAAATGGATATCAAGCGGCTGATGATTGGTGTGAGTTATGATGTTAATGTGAGTACATTACGTTCTGCAAGTCAGTGGCAAGGCGGTTTAGAGCTTACTATTGGGTATAAAGCAAGTTTGCGGCATCGTTCTGCTTATGCGAACCAAGTACGTTGTGTAAATGGTTTGAAGTTTTAAAAGTAATTGCATGTACTTTACGGTATTATTTACGTAAGTACATTAGCTTATGTCACACCCCGAATATTTAAATAATAATAAGCTTCGCCAAATTGTATACCTAGCTGTTATTATTGGCTTGGCAGCATTGCTGTTTGTAGAAATGCTTGGTTTTATACCCGCTGCACTAGGTGCTGTAACGCTGTACATGCTTATGCGT
>DMPB01000155.1:2273-20318 GCA_003456175.1 Chitinophagaceae bacterium
CATGCTTATGCGTACCTACATGCGTAAGCTTGTATATCGTAATAAATGGAAGCGGCATTGGGCTGCGTTATTACTCATGTTACTTAGCTTCATCATTATCTTGGTGCCTATTTATGTGCTAGCTACTATGGTATCTAGTAAAATTAATTACGCAGTACAGCATAGTGCACAATTAACACGTATAACTGAGAGTTTTCTTCAGCAAATCGAGATCGACTATCAAATACAAATCATAACCAAACAGAACCTACAAAAAGCAGCTACCACTGTGGCAGATGTATTGCCAAGTGTGGTAGGGGCTACATTTAATAGTATCACTACTATTTTTTTAATGTATTTCTTCCTCTATTTTATGTTAGTAAGTGGGGGTGAAATGGAGCGATGGATCTACCGCTTTTTACCTCTGCATAATAACAATATCAGGCGGATGGGCACACAATTGAACGAGCTGGTGAAAAGCAACGCCATAGGTATGCCTTTGATTGCCGTGGCACAAGGCTTGGTAGGTTTACTAGGGTATTTAATTTTCGGTGCCAACGATCCGCTGTTTTGGTGTGTACTCACAGCATTAGCTTCTATGGTGCCTTTTGTTGGTTCAGCTTTGGCCTATATTCCTTTAGGGTTAATTATGCTTGCAGAAAGTACCTGGCGTGGGGTAGGTATTTTAGCTTGGGGCTTCTTGGTGATTGGAGTTACCGATAATGTATTTCGTATTTGGTTTCAGCGAAAAATGGGCGATACACATCCACTGATCACCATGCTGGGTGTTATTATTGGCGTGCCTATGTTTGGTTTTATTGGGTTGATTTTTGGCCCTATTCTTATTGCTATGTTTCTGCTGATTGTACAAGTATACATCGACGAGTTCGGACATATTAATGCTGATTACGATCCTTCACAGCACGATGTTGAAAAGCTGTGATCAGGCATCATCTGCAAGTGCTTTTTCATTTGCCGTAAGGCTAGCCAACATTATTGGTATGTGTTTTTAGTGTAATTAACCAAAAACAATGGTTTTGTTGTGCAACATGTTCGCATTTTGTAAGTAATAGGCACTGTCGTAACTACTAAAAAGTGTATCTGCATTTTTAGGACTCAACGAAATTTCTAAAAGTGATGGATACTGGTGTTCGGCCATACATGCTTCGTTGATGCTAATGTGCACAATATTGAAAGAAAGCTGCTCGAGAAACGATTTTATCTTCTCAATGTTAGCTGCGATTTCTAGGTTGTGAAACTCGATACAAATGCCGCCAAACATGGCCTTGTTGGCTAGAATGTCTGAAAGTAATTCATATTCAAATCCTTCAATGTCTAACTTTAAAAATACTTGCCCTAGTTGTAAGCTCGGTGCATAGGTTTGTATCAATTCATTGATGTTGAGTTGGGTGCCCAAATACTTCTTTACCAGCGTAAAGTGTTTTTTTAGGTAAAGGAAATTTAGTACTTCACTTAAGCTTCTAAAACCGCTTTGGGTTGGTTTAGTAAAGTGGTAAAAGCCTCGTACAATCATTCTTAATATCGATACGGTTGGATCTATGAGTAATAGTTGGGCAGTATCGTTGATTTCATGAAAGTCAGACTCAAAACGTACGTTACTGCCAACGCCGCCTGATATTAATAATTTAGCTTGTTGAACAGCTCTAAAATCGGTTACATAGCCTCCATCTTTATAGCCTCCGAGCTTTGCTAAATGTGTATTATTGGTTGTATAATATGCTTGCAGAAATGTTAATGCCTCAGGGTAGTTGATTTTCATATTTCAGATGCTTTATATATACTTTCAGCTGGGAAATTAAGGATAAAATGCAGAAGCACATCATGTAGCATACTATTAGTAGCCAATAAAAAAGCCCAACAATTTTGTTGGGCTTGTATCGATAAAAGTATCCTTACACTTATACTAACATGCGGAGTGGTTCTTCTAATAAGCTCTTCAATGTTTGTAAAAATGCCGCACCTGTTGCACCATCTACCACGCGATGATCGCAGCTTAGCGTAACTTTCATAATGTTACCAGGCACAATTTGTCCGTCTTTAACAATAGGTTCTTGGCTAATGCCACCTACAGCTAAAATACAAGCATCTGGAGGGTTAATAATAGCAGTAAATTGGTCAATACCAAACATACCTAAGTTACTGATGGTAAAGGTGCTTCCTTCCCAATCGCTAGGTTGTAATTTTTTATCTTTTGCTTTTTGTGCGTACGCTTTCACTTCGGTAGCAATTTGGCTCAAGCCCTTTGTATCGGCATTACGAACTACTGGTACTAGTAAGCCCTCATCTACTGCTACCGCAACACCAATATTCACGTGATGGTTGGTACGAATTTTATCGCCTAACCAACTGCTATTAATTTTCGGATGCTGTTTTAACGATGCTGCCACGGCTTTAATGACCATATCGTTAAAGCTAATCTTCACTTGACTTAGCTCGTTGAGTTTAGCACGGGTTGCAATAGCAGCATCCATGTTAATACTCATCGTTAAGTAAAAGTGTGGTGCAGTGAATAGGCTTTCGCTTAAACGACGAGCAATGGTTTTACGCATTTGCGTTACAGGTACTTCTTCATAGCTTTCGAAGCCGGCACTTGTATTGCTAGTTGTTTTGGTTGCAGCAGGTGTTGGTGTTACCTCAGCAGCGGTTACAGTGCTCACTGTAGGTGCCGCCGCCGCAACAGTAGTGGTAGCAGGTGTATAGTTCTCAATATCAGTACGTGTAATACGTCCGTTATCACCACTACCTTTAACGTAGCGCAAATCAATTCCTTTTTCGGCAGCCATTTTCTTTGCTAACGGACTCGCAAAAATGCGACCTTCATTCACTACAGCAGCTTCAGGTGCAGCAGCACTTACCGTGCTAGGAGCAGCAGCAGGTGTAGGTGCACTCGTTGTAGTAGCAACAGCAGCAGCACCATTTTTTAATCCATTCGCAATGGCTGTAACATCTAAGCCATCTTTGCCAATAATGGCTAGTAAATCGTTTACCTGAATTTTTTCGCCTGCTTTAGCACCTTGGTATAAAAGAACGCCATCTTTATAGCTTTCTAGCTCCATGGTAGCTTTGTCTGTTTCAATTTCGGCTAGTATATCGCCTTTTTTAACAGCATCACCAACGTTTTTAACCCAGCTTGCAATAACACCTTCCGTCATTGTATCGCTGAGGCGAGGCATTAACACTACTTCTTCCATTTTGCTGTAATCTACAGCAGGTATTGCAGCAGAGGGAGCAGGTGTAGGAGCAGCAGCCGGCGTAGGTTCAGTAGCCGCTGCAGCAGCAGGTGCTGCACTTCCAGCGCCATTGATATGGCTGCTAATATCTTCGCCAGCAGTACCAATAATGGCTAATAAATCGTTCACTTGCAGCTTACCACCATTCGGTGTACCAATATGTAAAAGCACACCTTCTTTGTAGCTTTCAAGCTCCATAGTGGCTTTATCGGTTTCAATTTCGGCTAGTATATCGCCTTGTTTCACAGTATCACCAACGTTTTTGTGCCAGGCGGCAATAACACCTTCCGTCATCGTATCGCTCAAGCGAGGCATCAGAATTACTTCGGCCATTCTAAAAATTGGTTTTGAATGTTTTATTTGGATGGATTGCTTGTTCTTATTGTCCTAACTAACGTTCTATGCTCAACAATGGTTGCGTCGCACACTTGTACTATTACAGCTTTGGGCAGCAATAATGCAACGTTTTTAGGCGGCGTGAAATTACAAGAAAAAGGCATTAGGCAAGCAAAAGCAGCCTATTTTATAGCGATTGACTTATTTGTATTGTGCCATGGCAATTACTTGGTTGCAAAACTGATACTCTTCGGCTTCGTTGCTGCATACAAGAATTAGCTTTTCACGGGCATATGTGGCTATCAGCTGCTGATAAAGTTCGTATCCGGTACGATCTAAATTACTGCAAGGTTCATCGAGCATTAAAATAGGAACATGGGCAAAAAAAGCCTGTGCCAACTTAATGCGTTGCTTCATACCGCTACTATAATAGCGGATTTGTTTATGAGCGGCATGCGAAAGCTGTACTGCATCTATTATTTGTGCAATGCTATGATGCGGTAGTTGCGGTTTGAACTGAAAGTGAAATTGTAGCATTTCTGTAGCTGTCATTTCTTCTATCAATTCTAAATATGGTGCTACAATGGTAAGGTGTTGGCTAAGTGTTTCGGTGCTAATGGTATATGTGTCATCATTTACCGTAAGGGTACCTTCACTTAGCTCCATACTACCTGCAAGTACTTGTAATAAGGTGCTTTTGCCGCTTCCATTGTTGCCTGTAATGGCATAGGCTTGGCCTTGTTCAAAAGTGTAGTTAAAACCTTTGAAAATCCAGTCGCGGTTAAAGCGTTTGCCAAGTTGTTGCGCTGTTATGCGTAGCATGCATTAATCTTCATCGTTAGCACCCTTTGTGTAACGCTTAATGATACCTCTACCACTTTCGCGGATAAAGGTTACAATATCATCACGTTCATCGGTGGCGGGTAGTTCTTCTTCAATGTATTCGAGGGCCTGACTGGTATTCATGCCCTTACTATAAATGATGCGATAGATATCGCCGATATGATTGATTTGTTGTAATGTGAAGCCGCGGCGTTTTAAACCTACGCTGTTAACACCGCCAAAGCTTAACGGATTACGAACAGCTTTAATAAACGGAGGTACATCTTTACTTACCAAGCTACCACCTGCAATAAAGGCATGGCTGCCAATATGTACAAATTGGTGTACGGCACTTACACCGCCAATAATAGCCCAATCGCCAACCACTACGTGTCCAGCCATTTGTATACTATTGCTAAGTACACAGTTATTGCCTACCACACAATCGTGTGCAAGGTGGCTGTAAGCCATGATCAAACAGTTGTCTCCAACTTTTGTTTTACCACGATCCATCGTACCGCGGTTAATGGTTACAAACTCTCGAATAGTGGTATTATCGCCAATTTCAACATAAGTGCGTTCGCCAGCGAATTTCAAATCTTGTGGAATGGCTGCAATTACTGCACCGGGGAAGATGCGACAGTTGCGGCCTATTCGGGCACCTTCCATAATGGTAACATTGCTACCAATCCATGTGCCTTCGCCTATTTCTACGTCTTGGTGTATAACGGTAAAAGGATCGATTTTTACGTTTTGCGCCAACTTAGCATTCGGGTGAATGTAGGTATGTGGATGAATCATGCCAATGGTTTAAACTGCTCACTTTGGTTACAAGCGAAAAAAAGCCAGTACATATAATGGCCTGGCGCTGCAAAAATAAGCGTATTCGCTACACTACACCAGCTTGCGCCCAAATTTGTGCCTATTGGCATGTGTTACCGATGAGTTGCCCGCATCAAGTATCAACGGTAACTACCTTACGGTAAATGTTTGAACGGTCATTTACGCAAGTATAAAAGCCAATACCAACCAAGAAGTTTTCAAATTTTTTTTATCACCTTAAAATGTGAATTTCGCCACCCTTTGTGCGGAAAAAAAAGTTACATTGTGTATAAGCGGAACAAAACAGGTGGATAAGTGACTGTTACATGTGCGTAAGCTGGTAGTTACATGCTGCAAAAAGTGCATTAATAAGGTTGGCTAAAAATTTTTTGAGGCCAAAAATGCTTTCCATATTGCCTCCCCTTTGTGCCAATTAACATTTTGGTAATATGCAAAAGGGTATTGTTCAGGCAACAGCGATCAACTTAATTCATGGACGGACTCAATATCAATAAAGACAGAAAAGGCGTTAGCCGCCGTAATAAACAAAACCTCGATTTAAGTACCATGGTGTATGGCAAAGTACCGCCACAAGCCAGAGAACTTGAAGAGGCTATACTTGGTGCATTACTGATTGAAAAGGGAGCTTTCGATGTAGTAGCAGAAATTATACATGCCGACTGTTTTTATGTAGATGCCCATCAACGTATTTTCAGAGCTATCACTCAGTTGGTCAATAACATGCAGCCGGTTGATATACTAACCGTTGCAGAATGTTTAAAACAACGTGAAGAGTTAGATATGGTAGGCGGGCCTTACTACATTTCAAAACTCACGAACGTTGTAGTTAGTACTGCCCACATTGAAGCACATGCCCGCATTGTAAAGGAGCGTTTTGTACAACGCGAACTGATTCGTGTAAGCACTGAAATTATTTCAAAAGCTTATGAAGACAGTACCGATGTGTTTGATTTAATGGATGATGCTGAAGATAAAATCTATCAAATCACCAATAACTTCTTAAAAAGCGACTTCAAGCAAATGACCAATGCACTTGCCGAAGCCGTGAACAGAATTGAAGAATTAAGAGCCAGAACAGAAGATATTTCAGGCGTGCCAAGTGGCTTCCCAACCTTAGATAAAATAACTTTTGGATGGCAATCGAGCGACTTAATTATCCTTGCAGCACGCCCTGCCGTGGGTAAAACGGCATTTGCTCTAAACCTAGCACGTAATGCTGCGCTTAACAGTGGTAGATCAACGCCAGTGGCCTTCTTCTCCCTTGAAATGAGCTCCGCTCAGTTGGTGCAGCGTATCTTAAGTGCTGAGAGTGAGATACCCATGGAAAAAATTAGCCGTGGTAAGCTAGAAGATCATGAATATCAACAGTTGCATACAAAAGGTATCAAACGTTTAGAGCAAGCTCCAATATACATTGATGATACTGCTGCACTGAATATTTTTGAATTCAGAGCTAAAGCTCGCCGCTTGGTAAGTAAGTACAATGTTGGTATGATTATCATTGACTATTTACAGTTAATGAGCGGCAGTAACGATAACCGTAACGGTAACCGTGAGCAAGAAATTAGTGGTATTAGCCGTGGGTTAAAGCAGCTAGCGAAAGAACTCAATATTCCTATTTTGGCACTGAGCCAGTTAAGTCGTGCTGTTGAAAGTCGTAAAGAGAGTAAAATACCGCAGTTGAGCGACTTGCGTGAATCGGGTGCGATTGAACAAGATGCCGATATGGTAATGTTCATTTATCGTCCTGATTACTATGAGCAGAATACCAATGAAATGGGTGAAAGCACTAAAGGTGAAACACACATTAAAATTGCAAAACACCGTAATGGTAGCCTCGATACTGTAATACTGCATGCGAAACTAGAGATACAAAAATTTGAAGATCGTAATGCCGATGGTGGCTATCCAAGCTTTGGTAGTAGTGGTGGGTTTAGGCCTAACTTGCCCTCCAGTGGTGCCCCAGCCGGCGGAGGTATTGCACCAGATAGCAACAGTGGTGGCGGCAGGTTTTTCATACAAGGCAGCCGTATGAACACTGGTGAATTCGACGAAGGCTTAGAAGAAGATGCGCCTTTCTAGTTTGGGCTTAAAGTAATGTTATGCAACTCCCTTTTTTTTATGAACCCAATATTGCAGCAACGGCACACCACCATTTGCTAAGCGCTGAAACGCATAAGCATGCGGTTCAAGTATTGCGTATGCAAATAGGTGAGGCCATGCACATAACCAATGGGTTGGGCTTGTTAGTGAGAGCAGTATTAACCCAAGCAACAAAAAAAGAAAGTATTGTTCAAATAGAAAGTGTACAGCAGTTACCATTGCCTGTAAAGCAACATACCTTGGCAATTAGTCTGCTTAAAAATGCTAGTCGTTTCGAATGGATGCTTGAAAAAGCAACAGAATTAGGTATTACTGCTATTGTTCCTCTAAAATGCGATAGAACTGAAAAGCAGCATTTCAGATTCGATCGTATGCAGCAAATCTTAGTGGCTGCTATGTTACAAAGCGAGCAAGTATGGTTACCTGTATTGCATGAGCCCATCTCATTTACCGCAAGGTTGGCAACTGTAACTAACGAAATTGGCTTTATTGCTCACTGTTATGCTGCTGAAAAAATACCATTACAACGTTGTAGCATACCCGATATATGTACTTTATGTATTGGTCCTGAAGGCGATTTTTCACCGGAAGAAGTATCTGAAGCCTTAGCAAAAGGCTATACGCCGGTGAGTTTGGGTAGTACACGACTCAGAACTGAAACCGCGGGCATTATTGGTGCCACATTATTACAATTTGCTTAATATATGCATGTATATTTACGTAAGCCCAACGTGAATTACATGAACCGTTACTACGCTTTGTTGTGTATTACTATACTGCTATTAGCCGGATGTAATCTGAAAAAAAGAGATCGAAAGCTAGTGGTAGTTGACACAACCATTAATACAACAACAAGCTTTAATAACTTCTTTTTCGATAGTACTACACTGGTACAATTTTTAGCTTCTGATTCGTTGAATAACGATTATGCCGCCGATTATTTTGACTTTTATAAACAACGGAATTTTCAGTATGCATGGTTCGATTGCGATGGTATTACATCTGAAGCTGTAAGTTTTATACACGCATTAAGCAATGCTTTAGATGCAGAAATTGATAGCACTTTAATACAGCCTGAAACATTACGATTGATGGCTGCTGTGCAGCGTAACGATAGGTTGAAAAACCTTACGCAACGAGAACAGCTGCGTAACGAGTTGTTGCTTACCGGACAGTTTTTCAATTATGCTAAAAGTATCTATAAAGGTGCCGATGTTGATGCAAGTGAATTGGGCTGGTTTATTCCAAGAAAAAAAATTGCGCTAGCGAGTATTTTAGAACAAGAACTAGATAGTACTAAGAACGATTATGAGCCTCTGAATCCGCAGTATAAAGCACTTCGTGATTATTTAATGAAACTTTTGGCAGCGCAAAAGCAGTACGATTGGGATCATCAACCAATTGCCTTGAGTGCAACCAGCTTACGCAAAGGCGATAGTGCCGATGCAATCAAAGCCATAAAAGAACGCCTATACGTGTATGGCGATTATGCTGCTAATGATACTACACCTTATTACGACACAGCTTTTGAAGCTGCGGTAAAGCGTTTTCAGAAACGCTATGGTTTAACACCCGATGGTGTTATTGGAAAAACCATGCTTAGTGAATTGAACGATAGCATTGGCAAGCGTATCAAACAAATTCGTATTAACATGGAGCGTGTACGTTGGATGCCTAAAATAGAAGATAGCGTATACATATTAGTGAATATCCCCGAGTATCGATTGCACATTTTTGAACATAAAAAGCTGGTAAAAGATATTCGTGTAATTGTAGGTACTACTGCTAATAGCACCGTTATATTTTCAGGCAGATTAAAATATATTGTATTTAGTCCTTATTGGAATGTGCCTAGTAGTATTGTACAAAAAGAGTTACTACCAGCTATGCAGCGAGATCCTAATTACTTAGCTCGCAACAGTATGGAAGTTTATGGAGGTACTGCATCGTTGCCAATGATTCGGCAAAAGCCAGGCGGCAGTAATAGTCTTGGTTTGGTGAAGTTTTTGTTTCCTAATAACTACAACATTTATTTACACGATACACCCAATCGAGGATTATTTAACGCTACTAATCGCAGCTTTAGCCATGGTTGTATTCGTGTAGGAGAACCGGCTTGGTTAGCGCAATATTTACTACGCAACAATACCGCTTGGGATAGTACAAGCATACATAACGCCATGCATCAAACACAAGAAAAATGGGTAACACTACAGGCTACAATACCTGTATTTATTGGCTATTTCACTGCATGGGTTGATCAAGATGGAAAGCTTAATTTTAGAAAAGATATCTACGGGCACGATAAAAAAATGGAAGCAAAACTTTTCTATCGTTAGTGTAGCAAATCGCAGCAACTTTGCAATATGCGTTTTTTAGCAACGGTGTTCATTTTGATAGGTTTGTACATGACGTACAAAGGCTCTTGGTATTGGGAGAAAAAAAATACCATTGCTAACTACGGCAATGCACAAGTGGTTAACTACGAACGAAAAGATATTATTTTCCCTTGGTATGCAGGGCCAATTGCGTGCATTACCGGCATTGTGTTGTTGGTAGCGTATAAAAAGCGAGGCGAATAAAAAAGCAGGCGTATGAACGCCTGCATCTAATCATTTACGTAAGTGTACCTTACGGTAAAAGTAATAATACTGCTTACCAATTGCCTTTATGAGCATCAATCACACGTTCAAAATCGCCGAGTTTATGTTGGCTCCACGCAGGGTCGTATTTCACAAACCAACTTAGCCAAATACTACGGCTTACACGCATGAAAACAGGTTGTAATACAAGCATTAAAACTGCATTTAAACCAAGCCAGTAAAATATTCTGTTGTCGTATAACGAAAAGCCTACCAATACCCACCAAGCTACAAACGTAGATACGGAAAATGCAACCGTAAGTGCATAACTCACATAAGCAGTACCGTAATAAAAACCTACTTCAATCTCTGTAGGCTGGCCACATACTGGGCAGGCCTCGTTCATGTTCATGTAGCTTTTTAAATGATAAGGGTGAGGGTCAACAAACATGTTACCTTCTCTACAGCGTGGGCACTTGCATTGTAATACGCTGAGCAGATAATTTCTTTTTGCGGGTTGTTTGGGCATCATAAAATACACTTTAAAATATAAGTTAGCATTGTAAAGGTACGTGATTAACGTTGGCAGCTATTACCATCGTAACCACATCCCTTTTGGGTGAAATGGCCTACCAAGGCGGCGGCTGTTAATACTACACCAATAATGGCTGCAGGCCATGAACGATATGCTATTGCTACCCACCACAATGGAATGCTATAAAGCAGCCTTACAATCAATGGAAAAAAGTTTTTGCGAGTGCGGCGATATAACATATACCATTTTTAATGCTGTAAATGTCTAAAATGTCTACTGCCCAATGCGTGACTTTGGTTACGCTACTGCGCTAGCGGCTGTAACACTTTTTCCATTTGCATGCTACGGCTGCCTTTAATGAGCAAATATGCATTGTTAAACTGTTGTTCGTGTAGCCAATTACCAGCTTCGCTAGCATTATTGAAATATAAGTAGGAGTGTTCTACCGCTGCAAAATCGCCGCCTACCAATACTACTCGATACCATTGGTATTGTTGTAATAGCGCAATAATGGCTGTATGTTCTGCAACACTTGCTTCGCCTAGTTCCATCATACCGCCAATCATAATTACTTTTTGGGTGGCGTGCAGGGCTGCAAAATTTTCAATCGCAGCTTTCATGCTTGTAGGGTTAGCATTGTAAGCATCTAGTATCACCTGATTACCCTGCCATTGCATCAACTGCGATCTGCTATTGCTAGGAGTGTAATTACTAATGGCGCTTTCTATTTTACCGTAAGGTACCCCAAAATGCTGCCCTATTGCAATAGCACACAATACGTTAGGCAGGTTATAGCTACCAACTAGTTGGGTATTCACTTGCGTAAATGAGGTGCCACTGGTAACCGCTACTTGCAAAAAAGGCTCGCTGGTAATAACATGGCCCGTAACGGTGCCTTCTTGCGTACCATACCATACGATACGTTGTATGCCATTGCTCATTTGATGCAGGTAATCGTAATCGCTAAAGGCGAAAATGGTTCCCTCATGTGCTTTGATGTAGTTATATAATTCGCCTTTGCCTTTTCGAACGCCTTCTATGCCGCCAAAGCCCTCGAGGTGTGCCTTACCACAGTTTGTGATGATGCCATGTGTAGGTTGGGTGTATACGCAATAGCCTTCAATTTCTTTTTGGTGGTTGGCGCCCATTTCTACCACTGCTATTTCAGTATCAAGAGGTATTGCCAATAAGGTGAGTGGCACACCAATATGATTGTTCAAATTGCCTACCGTAGTACTGGTTTTGAAATGACTGCTTAGTACAGCACTTACCAATTCTTTTGTGGTGGTTTTTCCATTACTTCCGGTGATTGCTATTACAGGTATTTTTAGTTGGCATCGGTAGTGGTTTGCAAGTTGTTGTAGTGCTGTTAATACATCGGGTACTAATAATAAGCGTGGGTTGTTGGCATCTACAAGTTCATCTACCACAGCAAAAGCGGCACCTTGTTCTAATGCTTGCAATGCAAATTGGTTACCATTGAAGTTGCCACCTTTTAAGGCAAAAAAAATGCAGCCAGGTGTTAGCTTGCGTGTATCTGTTGCTATTTGGCGGTGTTGTAAGAAGTGATGGTATAATGTTGTGATATCGGTATACATATGGTATCAAATTGGTTATGTTATTACAAACTTACTAGCAATAAAAAACCACCTGTGTTGCAGGTGGTTTTTTTATAGAAAATCGTTTATTTATTTTTTCGGACGACGGCTAGGGAAGAAGTTACCATTCTTTGTTTTGTTACCTTCTGGTGCACCATAGTGCGTCATAGCACAACGGAAACCGATAGTGCTACTGCTCTGATCTTCTTCTAAGAAGCGGCGGCTACCAGGGCTTAACCAATAAGGCATATCATTCCAACTACCGCCTTTAACTACGCGGCTTCTATCACTGATAAGTGTTGTAACACCATAACCATAGGTGGAATTGCTAAGGCTATCACCATCTAAGAAGTTAAGTGCATAATGGCGCTGATAGTTGCGGCGTGTTTTAAGTGTACTATCGTTTTCGGGGACATACTTGATACGACCAAGGCTATCTCTTAAATTACCTTCACCACCACTTTTATCAACTGTTTTGAAAATATTACCACGGTATGGGTTAATATCGTCGTTATCAACATTAAGCGGACGATAAACATCGGCAACCCACTCACTAACGTTACCACTCATGTTAAATAAGCCAAAGCCATTCGGGAAGAAACTTTGGATAGTACTAGGGTATGCGCTACGGTCGTTTAAACCACCATTAACACCCATATAGTCACCGGTACCACGCTTAAAGTTGGCTAACATAGCACCTTGCCATGCACCGCGTCGGGTAGCACGTAAGTTGTCGTAACCATCGTTTTTCCAGCTGTAGATTTGTTTGTTAGCAATCAATTCCTCACCACGCTTTTTCTCACCTTTACGAGGCATTGGGTTTTCAGAAATTAAACCTAAAGCAGCATATTCCCACTCAGCTTCAGTTGGTAGGCGATAGTCAGGTAATAAGATACCATCTTCAAATTTCACGAAATTACGAGGGCGGCCTTGTGCATCTTTCAAACCATTCTTTTTAGGCTTACCAGGTACACCTTGGTATTCGCCCATTAAATAACTCTTGGTGTTGAAATTATCTTGCCCACCACCGTTCAATTCTTGCTTAACAGCATTTTTATTTTGAAAACCACGCTTAATTAACTCAAGTTGGTTCACACGGTCAGTACGCCAAATACAAAAATCGTACGCTTGTTTCCAAGTAACACCTACTACTGGATAGTAGTTATAACTTGGGTGACGGAAGTAATATTCAACATAAGGCTCATTATAACCCAATTCAGAACGCCAAACCAATGTATCTGGCTTAGCACCATCTACAACGGCTTTGTATTGTTCGTCTTGAAATACGTTTTCAACCCAGTATAAATATTCACGGTAGTGAACATTCGCAACCTCAGTTTTATCAATAAAAAATGAGTTAACCGTAACACGGCGTGGAATGTTGTTCCAATCGCCCATTACATCTTCTTGCGAAGCACCCATAGTAAAGGTACCACCTTGCACAAACACCAAACCAGGACCTGTTTTGATGTCTTTAGGCTTCACAACGCTAAAACCACCTTGGTTTTTATCGTTGTAATTCCAACCTGTAACACTCGATTGCTCAGGTTTTTTCTTGAACAAACCACCATTTTTACAGGCGCCAAACGCAGCAACAGCAGTCAATAGTAATGTGGTGTTTCTGAGTCCTCTTAACATTATTCAGCGAGTTTTGTACGTATAAAACGGTATTATACCTAGTTTATTGTGAGAAATATGCAGGCGAATATAACCGATTTTGTGTAACTACTTATAAAAACTGTTCATAAAGGCCCAAAACCGTTTTACAAAGTTACTATTAAGATTTTTTACCACTACACAGCACTTTAGCCTATATATTTGTCGTTACTATAGATTTGGTACATAAAAAAAAGTTTATCGAAGCAAAATTCTACCCACCTACTTCTGTAACGATTGTTACTACCTTACGGTAAATGGAAGCGCTAACCAAACGCACCGCATCGTTGCTAAGTACCATTTCAATTGCATAACAATTATAGTACGAATGAAAAAACAGTTGCTGAAATTATCTGCTGTAGCATTATTGGCTGTAGGAACCTCAAATATTGTTCATGGGCAAGCTGCCGACGGACAAATGAACATTGTAACCACGGCAGTACCTTTCTTACGTGTGCCACCCGATGCACGTGCCGGTGGTATGGCCGAAATGGGTATTGCTACTACGCCCGATGCTGCATCATCTTTCTTCAATCAGGCCAAATTGCCCTTTTCAACCCAAAAATCGGGTTTGGCGGTAACCTATACACCATGGTTACGAGATATTACCAAAGATGTATCACTCATTGCTTTAAGCGGCTTCTATCAACTCGATGAAGAGCAAACGTTGAGCATGGGCTTACGCTACTTTAACCTCGGTAGTATAGATTTTGTTGACTTCGCCGGTAACAGTCTTGGTGGTAGTCGCCCACGTGAATTTGCAATCGATTTTGGTTACAGCCGTAAGGTTGGTAATAAAAATGCACTCGGTATTGCCTTACGTTATATCAACAGTAACTTAGCCAACGGCGCCGTTGTGAATGGCGTGAATTACAAAGCGGGTAATGCCGTTGCAGCCGATTTAACTTTCTTCCATAACGGGCTAGACGATGCCGGTAATGGTATTACCTATGGTGTGGCACTTTCTAATTTAGGTTCTAAAATCAACTATACCGATAACGCCCTAACAAGAGATTATATTCCTGCCAACTTTGGTATTGGATTTGCCTACCACAAGGCTATTGATGAGGAGAATAAAATAATGATAGGCGTAGAAATGAACAAACTTTTAGTACCTACACCACCTGTTGCAACACAAGATCCAACCGCCGATAGCGCAGCCTTAGCCGATTATCGCAACCAAGGTGTATTTGGTAGTTGGCTTAAAAGTTTTGGCGATGCTCCAGGTGGCTTTAGCGAAGAGTTTAAAGAAATTATTTGGAGCGTAGGTGCCGAGTATGCTTATAATAATCAGTTTTTTGCCCGTGCCGGGTACCATTACGAAAACAAAATGAAAGGTAATCGTAGTTATGTAACAGCTGGTTTAGGTATCCGTTACAATGTATTTGAACTCAACTTCAGCTATATTGTACCAAGCGGACAAGGGGTTACAAGAAACCCATTAAGTAACACCATTCGCTTTGGTTTAACATTCAATTTAGATGAGGCTGGTAAGTAGTATTTTTACATTTACCGTAAGGTAACAGCCATTATCCACAAGCATACAACAAGCGGAGGTTACAACTACCTTCGCTTTTTTAGTGCATTTATTATTTCGCAAACACAACACTATGAGTTTTAGAATTGGTTTCGGTATTGATTTTCATCAGTTGGTAGAGGGCCGCGATTTTTGGTTAGGTGGCGTACAAATACCACACGCAAAAGGCGCATTAGGCCATAGCGATGCCGATGTGCTATTGCATGCCATTTGCGATGCCATGTTGGGTGCTTTGGCGCTAGGAGATATTGGCGTACACTTTCCCGATACCAACCAGGCCTATAAAAATATTGATAGCAAAATTTTGTTAGCCAAAACCTACGAACTCATTCAAGCAAAGGGTTATAAATTAGTGAATATTGATAGTAGTGTATGCCTCGAAGCACCAAAAATTAAAAAACATGTACCTGCTATGCAGGCTGCCATTGCAGGTATAGTTAACCTTACGGTAAATGATGTTTCTATCAAAGCCACCACTACCGAAAAAATGGGCTTTGTAGGCCGCGAAGAAGGTTTAGTAGCCTATGCTACCGTGTTGTTACAACAAGTGTAAATGTTGTTATAACATGCCGCTAACAAATTCAGTCACCAACACTTGTAGTTTTGTACGATGCTCTCCGTAGAAATAATTAATAAGAGTCAATATCCATTACCGAAATACGCTACTGCCGGTAGTGCCGGTATGGATTTGCAGGCTAATGTTACTGCCCCAATACATTTAGAGCCGCTAGAACGTAAGCTTATACCTACCGGTTTGCATATTGCTTTACCGCAAGGTTATGAAGCACAAATTAGACCACGTAGTGGGCTTGCTATTAAACATGGTATTACCTGTTTGAACACGCCTGGTACCATAGATGCCGATTACCGTGGAGAAATTCAAGTAATACTCATTAATCTAAGCAACACTACTCAAACTATTGAACCAGGTATGCGTATTGCACAAATGGTGGTACAAGCAGTAACACAAGTGCAATGGATGCCTGTAACTATACTCGATGCAACCGACCGCGGGCAAGGCGGTTTTGGTAGTACCGGTAAATGATGAAAACATGCAAAACACGCCTTTATATTTTCTTATACTATTAGTATCGTTGGTGGCTTGTAGGCCAGTAAAACGTGCCCAAAAAATTGAAATAGCCGTTACTAGTAAAGACACCGTACAACGTGTAGTGGTAGATAGTGTAGCCAAAGTTGATAGCTCGGGTATTCTGAAAGATTGGTACCAACAAATGGGCCGACGTACTATTACATTCAATACTTTTTATGCTAAAGTAAAAGTAGATTATAACGATGCTAGCGGCGGCGGACAAGCCACAGCCTTTATTCGCATGAAAAAAGATAGCGTTATATGGGTATCGCTCAATCAGTTGGGTATAGAAGGGTATCGCTTACTCGTAACTCGTGACAGCGTGTACCTAATGAATAAATTGAAAAACCGCTTACAAGTACGTAGTATTCAGTACCTACAAGAACTTACAGAATTACCACTCGATTTTGAGGGCTTGCAAGACGTAATTATCGGTAATCCTGTTTTTGTGAACGATAATATTATTTCTTACAAGAAAAACGACGATGGCTTAATGCTGCTCATGCTAGGCGATGTTTTCAAACACCTGATAACCCTCGATAATAATTTTAATGTAGTACTCAGCAAGCTCGATGATGCCAATGAACTACGAAACCGTACCTGTGTAATACGTTACAGTAATTACGAATACATGAATAACATAGCATTTGCTACCAATCGTGAAATTTCAGTTGCCGAAAAAAGCAAACTAGATGTAACGTTAGAGTTTAAAAATTATACATTCAATCAGCCGCTTACATTTCCATTTAATGTGCCCTCGAAATACAAGCGTATGTAATATTGCAGCGTTTTAAACGTTGTAGGTATACCTTACGGTAAATGGTTGCTCCACATTAAATTTGTAATAATTATCATGACTCGTTTTATATGCATCATACTTCTTTGCTTAGGTAGTTGCACCCTTGCATGGGCACAACCTACCAAAGAAGAAATTCAGAAGAAGCAACAAGAATTGCAGCGAGAATTATCGGAGCTGAACAAAACCCTTGCAGAAATTAAAAACAACAAAAAGGCATCGCTAGCAGAACTAGCAGTGGTGCAACGAAAAATTAAAGCAAGAGAAGAACTCATCAATAACATTAGCAGAGAGCTCCGCCGTCTCGACGATGAAATTTATCTAACGCAGCTCGAAATGAACCGCTTACGCCGCGAGTTGGATACACTTAAGCAGCAATATGCCAAAAGCCTTGTATTTGCTTATAAGAACAGAAGCAACTACGATTATTTGAATTTTTTATTCAGTGCTCAAAGTTTTAACGATGCTGTAAAGCGTGTAGCTTACTTGAAAAGTTATCGCCAATACCGCGAAACACAAGCTGCTACCATTGCACAAACACAACAATTATTGGTACAAAAAAATCAATCGTTAGCCAATAGCAAGCAAGACAAAAGCAAAACGCTCGATGAGCAAAATAACCAGTTGAATGTACTAGAGCAAGATAGAAGCGAGCAAAAGAAAGTAGTACAACAACTACAAGGCCGCGAAAAAGAAATTGCTAAACAAGTGGCAGAAAGTGAAAAGCAACGTCAGCGATTGCGCCAGGCATTAGCTGCTATTATCCGCCGCGAAGAAGAAGAAGCTCGTAAGGCAGAGCGCCAACGACTTGCAAAACTTGCCGAAGAGGAACGTCGCCGTAAAGAAGCAGAAAAAAATAAACCTAATACCGCTACTGCAGGCACTACCAAGCCTGCTACAAGTAATAATCCACCATT
>DMPB01000155.1:20539-28776 GCA_003456175.1 Chitinophagaceae bacterium
TGCTACAAGTAATAATCCCCCATTGAATAATCCGCCAGTAGAATCTGGAAGTCGCCCAAAAACAGATAGAACTTACAATGTATTTGAATCTACGCCAGAAGGGTTAACCTTATCGCTCAATTTCGAAAGCAACCGCGGCAAGTTGCCCTGGCCTGTAAGCGAAGGTGTAGTAACAGGCAATTTTGGTGTACAAAAAGTAAGTGCTGGTGTAAATCGAAAATATGATGGGATTACAATTACATGCAAAACCAATATTCCTGTACGCTGTGTGGCCGATGGTATCGTAACCTCTATTCTTGAATTAGGTGGCTATCAGTGTGTTGTGGTACGCCATGGTAAGTATTTATCTGTATACAGTCAGGTAGATGGCGTTAAAGTATCTAAAGGCCAAGAAGTAAAAGCTGGTACATTACTTGCCAATGTAGCGGAAGTAGCCGACGATGAATTTGAATTAGAGTTTCAGGTGATGAACAACGGTAATGGCCGTTATGAAAATCCTACAAGTTGGTTGAAACCGCGTTAATCATTTACCGTAAGGTAAGTAAGCAACCTTGTCAGTAAATAGATATGGCGGCCGAAGGCCGCCATATCTATTTAATACTGTACGTCTATTAACTACACATTATTACATACATCCATACGACAAAAGCGGCTGTACAATTGTTCGTAACGAGGTACAATTTGTTCAATATCAAAGCGGCAAGCTTGTTCGTAAGCCTCTTGTTTCATCGTAGCAAGTAGTGTTTCGTTGCTTAACAATTCAACAGCGTAGCGCCCCATCATAGTAATATCGCCAACTTCGGCCATAAAACCTGTTTTGCGGTGTATGTTAATTTCAGGCAAGCCGCCGGCGTTGGTGCTTAGCACTGGTACACGTGCCGCCATTGCTTCTAAAGCCGCCAAACCAAAGCTCTCATAATCAGAAGGTAACACAAACAAATCGCTAATGAGTAAAATATCTTCCATTTGTTCTTGCTTACCTACAAAACGTACATGATCTTCTATATGCAGCTCTCTAGCAAGCATTTCCATACCGTTGCGTTCGGGGCCATCGCCAATCATCAACAACTTAGCTGGCAAGTGTTCTACCACATGAGCAAAGGTGTGCAGTACATCTTGCACACGTTTTACTTTTCTGAAGTTACTCGCATGCATCAGAATTTTCTCACCATTAGGTGCAATAACCTTCCTAAAAGCATCTAAAGGTTTTTTCTGATAGCGTTTAATATCAACAAAATTGTGAATAACTTCAATCTCTTTCTCTATTTGAAAAAACTTGTACGTTTCGTCGCGTAGGTTGTTACTAACAGCAGTAATAGCATCACTTTCATTAATGCTAAAAGTTACCACAGGTTCGTAGGTTTTATCTTTCCCTACCAGGGTAATATCGGTACCGTGTAAGGTGGTAATGAATGGAATATTTCTACCTTGTTTGGCTACAATTTGTTTGGCCATATAGGCAGCACTTGCATGCGGTATCGCATAGTGTACATGCAGCAAATCAAGGTCGTGATGGTTAATTACATCCACCATAGTACTTGCTAATGCCACTTCGTAAGGCGGGTAATCAAATAAAGGATACGTAGGAACACGCACCTCATGATAATAAATATTGGCATTAAATACATTCAAACGCACCGGTTGCTGATACGTGATAAAATGCACCGAATGTCCTTTGTCGGCAAGTGCTTTACCCAATTCTGTTGCTAAAACACCACTACCGCCAAAAGTTGGATAACAAACGATACCTATTCGCATAGCTCAAAATATTGAACAGCAAAGTAACAATGCTACATCCATACAGTTCATAAAATATGTTTACGGTTGTATGAATTCGCTCAACGCAACATTTTTGAGGTGAATGGTAGCCTTACGGCAAATGCACATTCAAGTAATTACTATCTTCCGCACTTACAGCACAGTTATGCGAAAATTATGGATGTTGGTGTGCATGGGTACGGTACACCTTACGGTAAATGCACAGTATGTAGCAGATAGCACTTTTATCAAACGCATTGCCGATAATATGCTTGAAAGTAATACGGCACACGATTACCTCTACCATCTTACCAAACGTATTGGTGGCAGGTTAGCCGGTTCGCCCCAAGCCGCAGCAGCAGAGCGTTGGGGCTTACAAGTATTTCAACAACTCAAGGCCGATACTGCTTATTGGCAGCCATGTATGGTGCCACACTGGGTGCGTGGCGGTAAAGATTCTGCAGTGTTGGTGTACCGCGATAATTTTGATATTACTCGTACGCAAGTACTCAACTGCTTGGCATTAGGCAACACTATTGGTACAGGTAAGCAAGGGGTGAAAGCCCGTGTTATTCGCATCAATCATTTCGATGAACTTGAAACGTATAAAGCAATCATAAAAGGCAATATTGTTTTTTACAATGCACCTTTCGAGCAAACTTTTATTGAAACATTCAAGGCCTATGGTAAAAATGCTACGTATCGTTCAACAGGGCCAAGCAAAGCAGCCCGCTATGGGGCGGCAGCAGTAATGGTTCGCAGGATGACACATGCGTACGATAACCATGCCCATACAGGAGCTACTGTGTACAACGATAGTTTCCCCAAAATACCTGCTGTAGCCATTGGTTTAAAAGATGTTGCATTGCTTAATCAATTGTTCGATGGTAAGCGCCAACAGCCTTTCGTACACCTTTTTACAAACGGCCAAATGCTACCCGATACTATTGGTAATAATGTAGTTGCAGAATTGCGTGGTACCGAATTTCCGGATGAAATTATTACCATAGGTGGCCACTTAGATAGTTGGGATGTTGCCGAAGGTGCTCACGACGATGGTACAGGCATTGTGCAAACGATAGAAGTGTTACGCGTATTCAAAGCGTTGGGGTATCAACCAAAGCGTACCATTCGCTTTGTACTATTCGCTAATGAAGAAAACGGCACCCGTGGCGCTAAAGCTTATGCCGATGCTGCCAAGCAGCGTAACGAAAAGCATGTATTTGCCTTAGAAAGCGATGCAGGCGGCTTTACTCCGCGTGGCTTTGGTATTACTGCAAGTAATGAAGTGTTTGAAAAAATAAAAAGTTGGGCAAGCCTATTAGCCCCCTATTATGGCAATAACATAGTGCGTGGTGGCGGTGGTGCCGATATTGCACCTTTGAACAGAGCTTTTAACACACCTATTGCTGGCTTGCAGCCCGATAGCCAACGTTATTTCGATTTGCACCATGCAATAACCGATGTATTTGAGGCGGTGAATATTAGAGAAATGCAACTCGGTGCTGTGAACATGGCAGCTTTGATTTATCTTGTAGACAAATACGGATTGTAATGAAAACACATTGGAAAAGAAACCTACTGCTGGTTGTTTTGGCTGTATTATTAGTATTTGTGTATTTCCGTTATTTCTGGGTGTTTGGCACGGGTACCAAAGCTGGCGTACTCAATAGCTTTATGAATAAAGGTTATGTATTTAAAACCTATGAAGGTAAAATTATTCAAAGTGGTTTTAAAGCCAATGTACAAAGCAATGAATTTGAGTTTAGTGTGGCCAACGAACGTATTGCCAAAAAACTCATGGAGAATGCTGGTGCCGAAATGAAACTTGGTTACAAAGAATATTTTGGAGCCCTGCCTTGGCGGGGTATGCAACGTTTTGTGGTAGATTCTATCTACGAAATACAAGGGATGCAATACCGAGAAGGTGAAATCAAACCTAAGTTATAACCAATACCTTACGGTAAATGAATTTATTGTTAGGTAATTGCTGTTAGCGTTAGCATTTGCCGTAAGGCACTATAACCATAAGAAAATGCAAGGCCTTTTGTGCAAATCAGGCAATGTAGTTTGCCTCCAAGCAGCTACTGTTTTTGTTACGATATATTGCGTTGGTGCCGTTAAATCGGCAGCGATACAAACACGTGTATTGGGTTGAAGTTGTTGCAATAAATCGGCTAAAAAAGCATTATTACGGTAGGGCGTTTCAATGCAAAGCTGGGTGCATTGTTTTTGATGAGCATACAATTCGGCTTCTTTAATGGCTTTCTTACGTTGGGCAGCGTCTATGGGTAAGTAGCCCAAAAACTGAAATTGCTGGCCATTTAAACCACTGGCCATAAGTGCTAATAAAATGCTACTAGGGCCTACTAACGGTTGTATTGTGGCATTGAATTGTTGTGCTTCGGCAATTAAAATTTGTCCAGGATCGGCAATGCCCGGGCAGCCTGCTTCGCTAACAATTCCAATATTTTTTCCATGTTGTAGCGCCGTTTTGAAATGCTGTAAAACCTCGTTTTCGGCTTTATGAATGGTATGCCATGTGTAGTTATCGATCACCATTTCACGCCATAGTTTTTTAAAAAAACGTCGGGTAGTTTTTTCGTTTTCAACGAAAAAAACCTGGCAATCTTGAATAGCAGGTAGCAGGTACGATGGCAAGGCTTGAAGAGATGCCTCATCGTCATGTAATGTGGTTGGTATCAGGTATACTTTAGCTGGCATTACCTTACACTTTAGCTGCTAAAAAAGCCTTCCAATCGTTGAGCATTTTTCCTTTGAGTACTCTTGGGAATTTATGTTGGCCGCCAACTTTGCCTTTGCTTTCCATAAAATCCATAAAAATGTGTTCAGGTAGAACGGTTATATGCACATCTTTCAAAGCACTTTTGCGTTCCACTGCATAATCGTCGTTCACGTCGCAGAGTACTGTATCTAGAGTTGTTTTGAGCTTTGCGGTATCTATGTTGGTTGTATTGCAAGCTAGGTACCAATGGTGGGCGAAAAAATTATCATGTGGTTCGCCAACTACAGTGTATTCAGGAATACAAAGGTTCATGGTTTCGCTTACCACACGAATGGCCTTGTTCATGTTATCTACACTCAAATGTTCTCCTACCAAACTCAAAAAGTGTTTGGTACGACCAGTAATGGCAATTTCGGCTTTTTCCTTGTCTACAAATTTGATGGTATCGCCAATAAGGTAGCGCCAAGCACCTGCGCTGGTACTGATGAGAATGGCATAGTCTTTACCTTCCTCAACTTCGTGTATCAGTAGGCTTTGAGCAGTTGGTAGTATTTCACCATCGGCATCGAAGTTGTGATCGTCGAAGGGTACAAACTCAAAGAAAATATGTTCGTTCGTTACCAAACGCATACCTTTTGCATACTGCTTGTCTTGATAGGCCAAAAAACCCTCACTTGCGAGATAAGTTTCAATATAGGTAATGGGCTTACCAAGCAGTTGTTCAAATCCTTTTTTATAGGGTTCAAAGCTTACGCCGCCATGCACAAAAAAGGTGAGATTAGGCCACATTTCGTGAATGTTATTGAGCTTGTATTTGGCTACTACCATTTCCATGCACATTTGAATCCATGCAGGTACGCCAACTACAAAACTGATATCCCATTCGGGTGCTTTTTCAACAATTTCGGCTAGTTTTTTATTCCAATCTTTCTCTTTTGCGATTCTTTTGCCGGGCTTATAAAACGGTTGAAACCAAATGGGGGCTCGCTTTGCTGTAATACCACTTAGGTCGCCAGCATAATAGCCTGGGCCTTTCTGCAAATCGGTACTGCCGCCTAAAGCCAACCAACCTTTGCTTAAAGCTTTAATAGGGATACCATCGTAAGTACGCAGACTAAACAACTGTTTGAGCATCACCATACGATTACCCTTCAGTAAATCGGTAGTAATGGGGATATACTTACTTGCTGCCTCGCTAGTACCGCTGCTAAGGGCATAGTATTTGATTTTTCCGGGCCAGCACACATCTGTTTTGCCTTCTAAGGTTTTATGCCACCATTGGTTATGAATAGTATTATAGTTGAATGCTGGTACAATTTGTGAGAACTTCTTTGCCGGATGGCGGCTCATTAAAATTTGATCGAATTGGTACTGCTGACCAAATTCTGTAAAACGTGCCTTCTTTAACAACTTCTTAAGCACATTCAGTTGCTGCCCTCTAAGATCACTTTTGGAAGTGAGGCGTAAAGCTTTAGCTACCGATGCAGGAACTTTAATATCTAAAATAGGCATGTTGTAATCTGAGTTTCAAAATGGCAAATGTATTGCAAGCGTGTACTAATGTAACGGGTTTTTTGCATGAGTGAAAACCACACCTTTTGCATTTTTATGAGCACTACCCACAACAGAGCCGCTTCTATGTTGGTGCCAAAGGCAAAAAGTACCCGATTTTCGTTGCGTATAAGTAACCGCTTGCTCGTAAGTGAACTGTTCATCTACGCACCATACAAGAGCTTCGGTGGGTTGCCAAACCGATTTGCCCGTAAGGGTAGCATTACTAATGGGTAGCAATGTAGCTGATGTATTGGCATGTGCAAATACTTGTTCTGCCGATGATATAGCAGTGCTAGAGCCATACAAAAAGGCTCTTGTAATTATTGGTTGCTTCGTACTGCTAAAAATATTGCTGAAAAATGCATAGATGCCACGTGCAACAATAGCTAGTTGCAAAGCAAAACGCAGGAATAACGCACCCTTGCCACGGTAATGCTTTTGAACAAACAGCAACATAGCTTCGTAAAAAACACGAACGTAATTTAAGCTGCCACGCTGCGTACTTTCGCCTTTAAAATGTACAATCGTAGCCTTACCAATGTAGTAGTTGGTGAAACCTGCAAGCGTTGCTCGATAGCTAATATCTACATCTTCGCCGTACATAAAAAAACGTTCATCGAAGCCTTGTAATTGTTGTAATAGTGAGCGTTGCCCCATCATAAAAGCACCGGCAACTACGGTAATGGGGTGGTTTTCGCCTTGCGGCAAATGTCCTAACGCATAGGCATTGAAGTAGGCAGAATTCGGAAACAACGTACTAGCACCAATCATCTTCCAAAAACTAACGACTGGAGTTGGCAAGGAACGCTTACTTTCTGGTAAAAACCGGCCGGCACCATCTATCATTCGTACACCTACCAAACCGCATTTATCATTTACCGTAAGGTGCGCTATACATTGCTGCAAAGCGCTGCTTGTTATAATGGTATCGGGGTTTAGAAAGAGTACATACTTGCCTTTGCATTGTTGCAATGCCAAGTTATTGGCCTTTGCAAAACCTACATTTTCGTTGAGCCAAAGCCAATGTACCCATGGAAATTTTGGCGTAAGGTAGGGCTGGCTATCATCGTTTGAATGGTTATCTACCACCCATACTTCTGCATTTAATGGTTGTATGGCAGCATACACACTGTGCAGGCATTGCTCCAAAAAATATGGAACCTGATAATTAACAATAATGATTGATAAATCCATACTTACGAATGCTGCTAAAGTAAGGTAAGCAAAGCAAAACCTAAGGGCTGGCCTTGCTTGGGCTATATTTGCAGTATGTTATCTGTTTTATTAGAAGCAACACATGCCGGTGCTGCGGTATTGCAGCATTATTTTGGCGGCACATTTACAGTAGAAAACAAAGAAGGGGTGAATAACCTAGTAACACAAGCCGATACAGAAAGTGAGGCGGCTATTATGGCAGTTATTCGAAAGCACTACCCCGACCATGCTATTTTAACGGAAGAGAGTGGCGACTTGCCGCAACAAAGTAACTATAAATGGATTATTGACCCGATTGATGGTACCATCAACTTTGCTAACCACATACCCATTTGTTGTGTAAGTATTGGCATTGAGAAAGATGGTGCAATGGTATTAGGGGCAGTATATAACCCTTTTATGAACGAGCTATTTGTAGCTGAAAAAGGAAAGGGGGCAACACTGAACGGTAAGCCTATTCATGTATCGAAGCAACAAGAACTTACTAGGGCATGCTTAGTTACTGGCTTTCCGTACACGTATTTAGAGTCTGAAAATGGCCCATTGCAAGTGTTTGATAAGTTGGTACGCAAAGGCATTGCAGTTCGTAGGCTTGGTAGTGCAGCTATTGATTTGTGCTGGGTAGCTGCCGGTCGTTTCGATGGGTTTTATGAGCATAAACTCAATGCTTGGGATAGTGCTGCCGGTTTTTTAATGGTTGAAGAAGCAGGGGGTGTTGTAACGGATTTTAAAGGCAATCATTACAGCGTATATCAACCACATTTGTTGGCCACCAATGGTATTATTCACGAACAATTACATGCCGTTATTAATGGCGGTAACATTTAACAACGTACTATGAGTAACAGAACTGAAATAGCAAGTTTGGGAGAGTTTGGTTTGATTGATCACTTAACTAAAAACTTTGAAATTACCAACGCTAGTACTATGCTTGGCATTGGCGACGATGCTGCCGTGATTGACC
>DMPB01000063.1:0-9584 GCA_003456175.1 Chitinophagaceae bacterium
TTTGGGAGCACTCTTATTATTTGAAATACAAAAACAAACGGGCTGATTTTGTAGATGCAATGTTCAACATCATTAATTGGGACAATTCTTCCCAACGCCTGGATGATGCAATAAAATTGACTAAATAATCCAACCCAGCCAACACACAAGCACGGCTTATGCAGTGGCTAACACACAAAGACAACCCTTCCACTGCATCTATGGTGTTGCCGCCATTTTTAACTGTCATACTTTTTGTGTGGTGTGTGCCAACGCATACAGCACATTGCTATCCTCATTCCGCTAAAGCTCCATTGCGGTAGCAAAGAGCTGTGCCACCCTTCACACCAAACAAAAAGACGCTACACTCCAACCACCACCACCGTTTCGCTTATGCCAGTATAATAATTGGCGGAAGCTACTTAAACATAATGTTGCCTTATGTGTTCGCTTCGCACAGCCTTTTGCTATCGCTTATGCAAGCATCCAACCGCACAGGCTGTCTCATAAGAACATTATGTTAAGTATCCAACATCATAGCACTTTTTATCAAAAGTGAAGCCGTGCTTTTTGCCAACGCACCCCACCCGGAAAGCCACCACACCCCGCCACCCTTTCAGCGGTGCAGAAAAAAATAAAGCATGATTAGTTTTATTGCCATGTGCTAAATAAAGTGTTCATTCTTTGCGTTCCATTCGTTTCGGCAGCTACCGCAAATTTGCCTACACTCATTCCACTTCATTCATTTCACACATTATTTTAGCACCGCACAGCAAAAGCAATTCCTTCTCTGCATTCCGCAAAGCAAACACACAGGCTTTCCGTGTCATGGCATCCCGATAGCTAAAGCACATAGCCAATGCACAATCGGGATTGCTCATGCCACTACAAGCCACCCATAGGTTTTGCTCCACTCCGTTCAGTCATTGCCTTTGCTCTTAACCCACCGCACAATAGAAAATGGTATGCTTTATTTTTTCTGCGAAGTGTTTACCCCAACCAACCCACGAAAAAAAATCACTATTTGATTGAATAATAAATGCAGTGAAATACAATCGGTAGAAAATAAATAAGGAAAAAAAATAAAAATAAAAAGTGCAGCAAAGTTAGGTGGCTGGCACAAGTCCACGCTGATAAAAAAACCAAAAGACTACGGCATAATGAAAGGCAAATGGTCTGTTTATTTTTTATTGGTATTTGCCTTTCACCCTTCGGGACTTATTCCGTTTCCTTTTGGTTTTTTTCCCACGCCACCTATGGGATTGCTTTCTTTTTTTTCTGTTTTTTTTCTTTGTTAAAATATTATGTGCGAAGCGTAGAGAAGCACAGGAAAGGACAAAAGCAGATACAAATTTTAAAGCAAGTATTATGCAATGTCCAAAGGTTCACAGCTTCAATCAGAAAAATCAAACAAAGGATTTTGATTTATTCATTCTCTGTAAAGGTTTAAATAGTGGCAAACCACTTGAAAAGTCTTGCCCGAATTGTTTTGTAATCTCTTGCAAAAATTCTGATGAATTAGATTTTTATAAAACGCTTTGTTTCGGATTGTGGAAGGCAAGGCACTTTCAACAGTTCCTTGTCGGGTCAGTCATTCCTTTTTTACGGATAGATGATTTCAGGGCTACCATAAAGGCACAGGCGGATGAAGTTTCAAAAGATAAATACGCTTTTGTAAAAGATGTTCACAAAGTGAAGCTGATTGAAAGAAAGGAAAAGCAGATGAAGGAATATTTATTGCTCTTAGCAGATGTAAAAAGGGCAATGATTTACCGCCACTTAAAAAGGTAGTCCAAACGGCTGCCTTTAGCTGATGTCTTGCTTTTGCTCATTCAAAATTTAAGATGCAAAGTTAGCAAGGCGGGCAACCGCACAGACCCACACTAAAAAAACCAAAAGACTACGGCATAAACACAAAGCCACCGCACAAGGCTATCATTTATTCCGTTTCCTTTTGGTTTTTTTATCCGCCTTGCTGAGAGGAGCATCTAAATTTTTTCATTATGCAAAAGCATCCACGTATTTCAGCAGGCAGCCACTCCGGCATTTGTCCTTTCACTTCAGTTGCTCTTTCATCGTTTGTTCCTGTTTCCCGTTTCGGGTATCAGCGTTACATCCGCAGGGCTTCTTTCAATTGGTGTCCTTCGCCTGGCATCAGGGTTTATAATCTTCCATGCGGTTGCTGCTTGTGGGTTCATTCCACTGGTCAGCGTTTCCTTTCAGCTTTGCCCTTTTAGGGCATTGCTGAAAAAGAAAAAGCCCCACCAAACTGGTGAGGCATTTTCCTAACTGAAAGAAAGAACAACTTTTACGCAGCTTCAACGATGTTGAGGACGTTGTAAGCACCATTTTTTAAGGAGTACTGAACCCCGTTTACTTCCTGAAAGAACTCAATCAACATCAGGTAGAACTTAGTTCCTGCACCAGCAGGAACAGCAGCGGGTGTGAGTGTAACAGGTGTGTTTGTGCCATCAATAGGCAGGTTTGTTACAGGGCTGTATTCAATCGCACTGGTTCCATTCGCAAAGTCCACAACCGCATAAGCTGATTTCAAACTGATATGCGTTGACCCAGAAGGGTAAGCAATATCGTTGATAGGAACAAATGCAGGAAGGTTGATTGCACCAGTTGCACCAGTTACTGTAAACGGAGCAAACAACACACCACCCAAAGCTGCATTATCGTTGAAGTCAAAATCCTTCAACAGTGCCAACGCAACAGGGTCAGCAATACCGATTGCAACAGTACGTTCACCCCTTGCAGAAGTGGTGTCGTAGTTTTTAATCTGTGTCATGATTTGAGTTAAGCGGCTGGTAACACGGCTATCAGCAGCGTTCATCATCAAATTACGGACAGCATTGCGAAGCAATTTGCCAGCAGTTGCAGAGCTTCCAAACTCAGCACCGTTTTCACGGGTACGCTGGAAATTCGGATCATTTGCAATTCGTTCAGCGGATACACCACCTTTGGTTTTTACCAAGTGGCCATCTTGTGTTTTGTAGAAGGTCAGTTCATCCAGAGTGCCTTCGATTTTTAAAATACCTTTAAGTTTTGCCATTGTCTAAACTTTTTATGGATTAGTAAATCTGTTTCGTTTTATGCTGCTTTATCAGCATTTGAAAACAAAAGTAGAAGCACTATAAAGGCTCTGCAAATGTGCAAAGTCATCCGTTCCGTTTATTCCGCATTATTCCAACAAACACACTTTTACCGCCTATGAAAAACATTTATCTTTGCAATATCACTTTCATACTTAAAGCATAGCATCGGTATGGATAGTGTATTAAGTTGTATAATTGAAATAATGAATAGACTGTGCATTTATCCTAAGGACATTCAGGTAATCACAGGCAGAAGCGACAGGTATGGAAGAAACCTCATCAAGAAGATTAAAGACCACTTCAAGAAGCAGCAACACCAGGTTGTTACTGTTGATGAGTTTTGCCAGTACATGGGCTTGCAACCGGAAACGGTTGCCAAGCAACTCAGGTAAGTAGAAATCTTATCTTTGCTTTTGCTGATGATAAGGCACAGCACACCCTACAGCTAACAACATTTTTTCCTTTCTTTGTTGTGCTATTGCACTTGTTTTAGACACCTTTGTTGTCTATTTGTTGCCCAATCTCTGTAAGTGCCTGATAGTAAGGAAGACTACAATTTTTGTATCGGAAAGTAACCACCCTCTCTAATAATGCGAATAACAGCTAAATATCTTTTACAGCAAATCAAGGCCGATTTAATCGGGAAAGATGCACATAGAGGTGTAACACTTACCTATGCTTGGCTAGCCAATCAATTTGGGCATTTTGCACTTGGCTTTATTCCTACTTTTATTCTTAATCGCATCTTCATTTACTGTAAAGTACAACACCCTGCGAGTTGGGCTGCAACAATCATTTATGCATTTTGGCTACTGTTTGAAATATACAATCTACTAGCGCCAATTCTCTTAAAAAAATCAACTGGAAAACTAAAGTTAAACCGCACGGGTAAATATACGTTCAAGCCTGCATGGAAGCATATCTTTTTCGATACTTCAACCGATATTGTTTTCTTCTGGATAGGCACCACTGCTTGTTTAGCACTTCTTAACAACTATACCAATAGCTTTTGGATACTATTGTTGTTAGTAACGTTGCTGTTGCTTGTAGCGTATCCTAGCGTATATTGGTATCGCAACAAACTGTACTTACAGGTAGCTCAGTTCCCTTTTCAACTGCGTTTAAGTCAATGGCATTTTCCGATTGCACCTGAACATAAACATACAGTTAATCAATTTTTACAACGTACTACAAAAGGGAATGTATTACTTGTTTTTGGCCATGCTAACAGCGGACGAACAAGTTTAGCAGTTGCTATCGCCACAGAACTTGCTATTCAAGAACAGCTTGCACATTATACTACCTACATCAAATGGCAAGAACGCATCAACCAAGCCGAGAATGTTGCAACATCAACCTTACAACAGTGGCGGAATGCTAACGTGCTAGTGGTAGATGATATCAATGCCGATACTACATATCAACCAACACTTCACACAGCGCAAAGTTTCTATGAAATTTTGCAACGGAGCATGTATGCAGAGCAAAATAAGTTAGCGTTGCAACAATGTAATTCTATCTGGGTAATAGGCACCACTAATGGAAGCAGCGAAGAATGGCAGCAAATGTTCAATAAACTTTTAGGCACTCAAATTACCATTGAAATAATAACGCTAAATACTAATACGAATCAAAGATAAAGTTGTAACTTGCTAACATAGCTCGTATGTTATTGTAGCAGAACCTAATTCGAAGCTGTATGGAATTAAACATAGTTTTTATAGAAGACGATATACATTACACGCTGCAATTAAAAAAGCAGCTTTCAGACTATCAGTATCCATTTCCACTTCAAATCGTTACAACTAGCCTTGAATTCAACAATATTGTATCAAAGAAAAAAGCCGATATTGTTATCATCAGCGATAACACTAATGCCATTAGTCCAATTGAAGCATTGGTAATGCTTAAGCAATACAAGCAACAACCCATAATTATTTTCATTAATAATATTTACGAACAACAACAGCAATTACAACTCTTAAAAAGCAGTATTTCTTGCACCATTCATCGTTCCGATATTGCGTTCATTGCACAAACCATACAGCAACAAACCAAAGCAGTTCTCAATGAAAAACAACTCAGAGCTTTACAATTAAAGTTCAATACCATTATCAATGTTGCTAACGATGTAATTGTTTCTATTGACAACAATGGGCAAATCATCGCAGCAAATCCATCATTTTGTAATTTAATGCACCTTGCGGTAAATGAACTCCGCAATACCAGCATCGTTCATTGTTTTGAAGATGTAAGTGATTGGAACTCGCTTTACAATGCAATACAAGCGCAGCAGAGCTTTACAAGCACCTTAAAAAATGCAGCATCAAAGCCCACATGGATAGAGTGGAATGTAACTTTTACAGAAGATGAAATTTTCTTATTTGGTCGAAATATTACGGAACGTAAAGAGGTAGAAGAAGTATTACGTATCAGTGAAGAAAGATTCCGTTCACTCGTACATAACATATCTGATATTATTACCTTAATAGATGCTAACGGTGTTATTCAATATCAAAGTGCGTCTCTAAAACAAATCATGGGTTACAACGAAAATGAGCTAAAAGGCAAAACCATTTTCGAGATCATACACCCCGATGATTTACCACCTGTGTTAGCAAACTTTAAAGAACTAGTTACAAAAGGTGGTAGTGGCTAAGAAGCTACATTTAGACTATTGAATAAAGACGGCAGTTACATCTATCTAGAAGCGAATGGCAGCAATCAACTGAATAATCCCGCTATTAATGCAATAGTGATTAACTCCAGAGAAATTACGCAGCGCAAAAGAGCAGAAGAAGAAAAAACGCGACTCATTGCGGAACTTTCACAAAACAACAAAGAACTCAAGCAATTCTCTTACATTACGTCACACAACTTACGTGCCCCTGTTACCAACCTTATTGCACTACTCGGCTTAATAGATCAAGAACCAATTGATAACGATAATCTTAAAACATTGCTAGCAGGTTTTAAAACCAGCACCATACAACTCAATCAAACCCTAAACGACTTAATTAATATTCTCATCATCAAAGAGAATATACACCAAGAGAAAACACATATTAACTTCAAAGATGTTTTCGAAAGTGTTAAAAACAACCTCCAGCAGTTAATAGAGCAAAGTAATGCTAGCATCACCGATAATCTTGATACATTACCCAGAATACCATTTATACTCCCTTACATAGAAAGTATTTTTCTAAACCTGCTCACGAATGCACTAAAATACAAACAACCCAATTGTACACCAATCATCAGGGTAACTGCTACTATTGCACACCATACCGCTACTATTCACGTTGCCGATAATGGCTTAGGTATGGATATGGCAAAAGTAAAAGACCGCATTTTTGGATTATACCAACGTTTTCACAACCACCCCGATAGTAAAGGAATTGGCCTTTATTTGGTGCAAGCGCAGATGCATGCTATGGGCGGCAGCATTAGTGTAGAAAGCATTCCCAATGTTGGCACAACATTCACACTCAGCTTCCCCTTAGAGTAAGCCTTCATCGGCAAAGCTAAAGTAACCTCTTTCAGATACTATGATATGATCGGCAACAGTAATATCCATGAACAAGGCTGCTTGTTTTACCTTTTCCGTCAATTGCTTATCTGCACGGCTTGGCTGTAAGCCACCACTCGGATGATTATGACAAAGTATGATACAAGTAGCATTGTTCGTAAGTGCGTTTTTTAAAATAATACGTGGATCTGCAACTGTACCTGTTATACCACCTACACTTAACTCTTCATAATGCAGCACAAAATTGGCTTGATTCATATAAATTACTGCAAACACCTCATTGGTTTTATGCTGTAGCTTGGCTTTTAAATAAGCTGCTGCATCTTTCGAACAAGTGATATGCGTTTTTTTATGTTCAGCCAATTCTCGGCGAGTTGCCAAAGCTAATGCCGCCACAATGGCAACTGCTTTCGCAGGACCTATCCCCTTAATCTTCAATTGCAGTATTTCTTTTACCGTAAGGCGACTTAAGGTACTCAAGCTACCTTGTACTGCGTGCAACAATGCACGACAAACATCTACCGCACTCTGCTCTGTAGTTCCATTATTAATAAGAATCGCTAACAACTCGGCATCACTTAATGCATCTACCCCCTTTAGCAATAGTTTCTCTCTCGGACGATCATCTTCATTCCAAAGCTTAATAGCACTCATTAAAGTATTTTTTTCGTAATATAATAATAAAAAATACTTCGCAAATAATATTTACTGTACTTGCGAAAGTGGGCATTGGTTATCTTCGCGACACATTTCACCACATTTTATGAACCCATCTGTTAAAATTTTCTCAGGCACGGGCTCGCAACAACTGGCAGAAAAAATTGCCAAACGCTTCGGTGCCAAGCTCGGGAAAGTCAATATCCAAAAGTTTAGCGATGGTGAGTTTCAGCCCATTTTCATGGAAAGTATTAGAGGCGATTATGTGTTTCTTGTTCAAAGCACATTCGCCCCTACAGACAATCTGATGGAGTTGCTACTCATGATCGACGCAGCCAAAAGAGCAAGTGCTTACAAAGTAATTGCTGTAATTCCTTATTACGGTTTTGCCCGTCAAGATCGAAAAGATAAGCCACGCGTAGCTATTGGCAGTAAGCTTGTAGCTACCCTTCTAGAAGCAGCAGGTGCCGACAGGGTAATTACCATGGACCTCCATGCACCACAAATACAAGCATTTTTCGATGTGCCGGTCGACCACCTCGATAGCTCTGCAATTTTTATCCCTTATATCGAACAGCTAAAACTCAAAAACCTTACCTTTGCGGCCCCCGACGTTGGAAGTACCAACCGCGTAAGGGAAATTGCGAGTTATTTCAATGCCGAAATGGTGATTTGCGACAAGCACCGTAAGCGTGCCAACGAAATAGCAAGCATGGTAGTAATTGGCGATGTTCAAGGAAAAGATATTGTGTTGATTGACGACATCTGCGATACTGCCGGAACACTAACAAAGGCTGCTGCCCTCTTGAAAGAGAAAGGCGCCACCTCTGTTAGAGCTCTTTGTACACACCCAATTTTAAGTGGTAAGGCTTACGAAAATGTAGCCAACAGTGTTTTAGAAGAACTTATCGTTTGTGATACTATTCCGCTAAAACAAGAAACACCTAAAATACGAGTGATTTCGGTAGCCGACCTTTTTGCTATTGCCATTCGCAACGCAGCCGAAAACAAGAGCATTACCAGCTTATTCATTCACAGTCAACTGCGGAACCGATAAGCTAAAAAGTGAATTTTAAACCATCATAAACAATGAAAACAGTAAACATCGAGGGTGTCTTGAGGACCGAATTCGGCAAGAAAGCCACTAGCGTAATTCGCTCTCAAGAAAATGTGCCTGGTGTAATTTATGGCGGCAGCGGCGAAATTAATTTCCACGCTTCAGCTAAAGCTTTCAAGCCACTAGTGTACACTGCCGATTTCCAAATTGCGGAAGTAAGTGTTAACGGTAAATCTTACCGTTGCATCTTAAAGGAAATGCAGTTCGATAAAGTGAGCGACCAGCTTATTCACGTTGACTTACTTGAACTAGTACCTGGCAAAAAGTTAATTGCCAACCTACCATTAAAGTTTGTAGGTACCTCTGCCGGTCAGAAAGAAGGTGGTAAGCTTATCACTAAAATGAAGAGCCTTAAAGTAAAAGTTGCTCCAGAACATTTAGTAGAAGCTATTGAGGTAGATTTAACACCATTGCAATTGAACGGTAACATTCGTGTGCAAGACATTCCAACTCCAAATATGGAAGTAATGAACAGCCCTCGTATACCAGTTGCTTCAGTAGTAATGACACGTCAGCTACGCCAAGCCGAAGCAGAAAGTGCTAAGGATGCTAAGAAAAAGTAATGGTTACCTAACCATATCAAAAGCACCGCAATTGCGGTGTTTTTTTTTACCTCGTACCTTACGGTAAATATTGACCGCCAACAGCACCAATTACGAAACCTTACCTTTGCAGCCTTATGACACAAGTGTATTTAAAGCGAAAAATTGCCCAACGCATTGCCAACGGACATCCTTGGATTTTCGCCAATGAAGTAGAAAAAATAAAGGGCAACCCACAACCCGGCGAAACGGTAGATGTATTTTATGCCGATGGCAAATATTGTGGTCGTGGTTATATTAATACCCAATCGCAAATCATGGTTCGCTTACTTACACGCAAGCAAGAAACCATTGATAACAACTTCTTTTATCAACGCATTGCTAAAGCTTGGGCATATCGGCAAAGCATTGGCTATACCGAAAACTGCCGACTCATTTTCGGCGAAGCCGACGATATGCCAGCACTCATCATTGACAAATTCAACGATTACTTTGTATTACAAACCCTTAGCTACGGTATGGATGCATGGAAGCCAGCCATTGTAGCTGCATTGCAACAACTATTTCAACCCAAAGGCATTTATGAACGCAACGATGTACCCGTTCGTGAACTGGAGGGCATGCAGCAGCAAAAAGGATTTTTAAGTGAACCGTTTGAT
>DMPB01000063.1:9758-9925 GCA_003456175.1 Chitinophagaceae bacterium
AGAGAACTTGAAGGCTTACAACAACAGAAAGGATTTTTAACCGAACCTTTCCCCACCGAAATCATCATCAACGAAAATGGACTAAAGTTCTATGTTGATATTGAGAACGGACAAAAAACCGGTTACTTTCTAGATCAGCAAGACAACAGAAGAGCCATTCAACATAT
>DMPB01000063.1:10135-10330 GCA_003456175.1 Chitinophagaceae bacterium
AACAGAAGAGCCATTCAACATATCGTAAAAGGTGCCGAGGTACTTGGGGCATTTACCTATACCGGCACTTTCGAAATACATGCTGCACATTACGGTGCCAAATCGGTTTTAGGGCTCGACATCAGCGAAAATGCAGTACACCAAGCCAACAGAAATGCAACTTTGAACGGCCTCGAACATATAGTACACTTTGAA
>DMPB01000063.1:10564-13567 GCA_003456175.1 Chitinophagaceae bacterium
TCGAACATATAGTACACTTTGAAGCTGTGAATGCCTTTGATGTATTAAAGCAATGGGTTAAAGACAAACGTTCGTACGATGTAGTAATGCTCGACCCTCCGGCATTCACTAAAAGCCGAGAAACCATTCAAAAAGCAATTACAGGCTACAAAGAAATCAACTTACGTGGTATGCGTTTGGTGCGTGATGGTGGCTTTTTGGTAACAAGCAGCTGCACCAACTTGGTACAACCCGATTTATTCCTACAAACCATTGAAATGGCTGCTAAAGATGCTCGCAAACGCATCCGCCAGGTTACGTTTCAAGCGCAAGCAAGCGACCATCCAATTATTTGGGGAATGGAAAATACCAACTACCTTAAGTTTTTAATTGTACAAGTAAGCGATAAGTAAGTACACCTTACGGTAAATGAGAATTTAGTGTGCAACCAGCTACGGAGGTCATCTAGCATCAAGGGGCTTCGCAAATGCGAAGCCCCTTGATGTATTGACATTATTTCATTTACCGTAAGGTAAAAATTGTTCTAATTATCGTGCTACCTGAAACTTGCCAGACTCTAGTAATTGCCCTGTTTTATCGCGTAGATGATAGATGTAGATACCTCTATAAAAATCGGAACTAAGCGTTATAGTTAGCTTATTGGCATTCACGGGTTGCTCGTACATTTTACGCCCAATGAAACTGTACAATTGAATGCTGTAACCCTTATCGGAAGCATCTGCAAATTCGAAGTTGATAAAACTCACAGCGGGGTTGGGATACACCTTGGTGACCTTAGCTGCAGTTACTTTCTGATCGAAAAAGAAAGGATTAGAAAAGCTGCTTGCTCCAATCCATAACATTATTGTTAACAGCAAGGCTGCTACATAATGTACATGAGATATGGAACGTTGAACTTTCATTCGTAGTATGCAATATAATAAAAAAAACTTCCCGTAGCGATTGCAGCGGGAAGTTTTGTATCCGAAAGCGGTTATAATTAACCAAGTTGTGCTAACACTTCATGAATAGCGGTGAAATTAGGCAAGTCGCCAGGGGTGGCGGTAATTTCAGCATAACGAATTACACCTTCTTTATCTACTACAAAAGCGGCACGCTTGGCAACACCTTGTAATTCAAAAGCTGGGAATACATCGTACTTAACACCAAAAGCCGTAATGGCTTCTTTGTTGAAATCGCTCAACAACTGAAACTGTAAGTTTTGCTCTTCTTTGAATTTAGCAAGCACAAAAGGACTATCAATACTAATACCAAGCACTACAGCATTACTGTTGTTATAAACAGCCATATTATCGCGGGCATGGCATAGCTGTGCTGTACAAACGCCTGTGAATGCCAACGGGAAGAAGTGAATGAGTACATTCTTACCAGCAAAATCGCTTAATGTAACTTTCTCTTTGTCGCTACTGAAAAGCGTGAAATTAGGAGCCTTGTCGCCTACTTGTAAGCTCATATGTTTTGTTTTATGTTGAATAGAAATAATACCCTTACGGTAAAACACAAAGAACAGGAATTTGTTCCTGTTCTTTGTTATGTATGTTGGAATTTTAAAAAAGATACATTAAAAACGCGGCTGCAAAATAGCATCTTTAACGAGTGAGTAACTGCTTAGGAACCCTCTATAACCAAGCGACAATTCAAAACCGCCGCGGCTCATGCTTGCCGTACGTAATTGCGAAATGTTGGCATCGTAACTTAAACCAAACTGCATAGAACGATAATCTAATTTCACCACAGGAATGAAGGCGTCGTTGAAACGTACAAATCCGCCAAAATGCAATGCATAATCTGGGTTCGCAAAATCGCTGCCGAATTTTGTAGTATACAATCCACCGATGGTAAGCTGATTAAAACTGCCCTGCATGCTATAATCGCCTTCTACCGTAAAGTAAGAGTAGTCAGTAATGGAATAGCGAACACCAGCAGAAAAGGTTAAACGACCCTTCACTTCTATACTATCAACTTTATAAAACGAGTTTTTAGGAGTATTAAAGTGATGATAAGCGGCTCCGATATAAAAATTATCTTCTTCAAAAGGTCCAATGCTGCTGTTATAGGTTAACCCCACAGAACCATCCCAATAAGTAAGACTATTGTTATTGAAATCTTCATCAGGAGTACCATCGTATTGGGCGTTGGTGGTTGCTTTCGAAATATCGAATCGGCGATTAACCATACCTCCCATAAAGCCAACTGTTAAATAGCGGTTACGTTCGCCATTCAGCGATTTATGATACGCTACGGCAGGGTAAATATGTGTTTGTGTTAATGCCGCTTGGCCAGCTCTATCATTGAGTAATTGTAAGCCAATGGTTACAAAATCGTTATTACTACCAACGAGTTGCTTGTATTCGCCGCTAGCACCTACAGTTTGAAAAGGCGTAGTTACCGAGCCCCACTGACTGCGGTAGTTGGCTTTTACTTGCAAATCGCCTTTAAAGTGTCCCATTAGCGATGGATTACGCCACATAGGGGTTTCATAGAATTGTGAGAATTGAACATCCTGTGCATTTACCGTAAGGGAAAACGCAGCCATGAAAGATGCAATTGTAAAAAATCTGGTAACCTTCATAAGTTGTTCAATTTCTTAGTTCACCAACGTAATAGTACCCGTATATTTTAATGTTTGGCCTGTTGTGCACTGTACTTCTACTACATAAACGTAGGCATCGCTTTGCGGACGCTTTCCGTTGATAGTGCCATCCCAACCATCGGTAGGATTATTCGGTGTTACATTACGCTTTTCAAAAACCATTTGTCCCCAGCGATTGAAGATGCGTAAGCTACTAACCGCATACAATCCCTTGCCACGTACGAAGAATACATCATTAATGCCATCGTTATTCGGGCTGAACGTATTTGGTATAAACACGTTGCTGTTATCGCAATTCACGAGAATACGTACAGTATCGGAGCTAGTACAGTTACCATCGTTAGTTACTGTAAGTATGTATGCTATATTATCAAAAGCTGTTGCAATTGGATTGGCAATGGTTGGATTGC
>DMPB01000160.1:0-9511 GCA_003456175.1 Chitinophagaceae bacterium
AAAGTAGTGCCTTGCGGTAAATAATGCTTACGCAACAACAGTTCTTGTTGCATGGCAGCTACCATTGCCGGCAATAAACTGTGGGTGGTAGAAAAATGAAAATTGCAATAATGGCAAGCCTTACTACAAAAAGGAATATGTAAATACATGCCTGCCATAATGCGTTTTTTGTGTGTTCAAAAATAACTTTCTTAACCTTGTTGCATGAAGAAACGTTTGCGTATGCTCATAATGTTGTGTTCGATGCTTGCATCGAGCTTATTATCGCATGCACAGCCCGCCAACGATAGCATACAATTACTTATTCGTTGGGTTGATACTTCTACTGCAACAATTGTTAAACAAGCACCTTACGGTAAATATGCTACGCCAAACAACGCCAAGCAAGCATTAGCTCGTTGGCAGCAACAAATGGTACTGCAAGGTTATGCTGCTGCATCGATAGATAGTTTAATACAAACACCTCAACAAATAACAGCCTACTTGTATGTAGGAAAGCAATATTGGTGGCGTTCATTGCAGCTCGATACGGTGTTGCTACAATTATTAGGTAATAATGCAAGTGCTATTACTTATGGTTGGCAGCGTAAGCCATTTACGCAAGTGCAACTACAATATTGGTTGCAGCAAGTACAGCAACAATTGCTAGCTAAAGGTTACCCATTTGCAGCAACCTATTGTAGCAATGTGTTGGTGCAAAATGATAGCATTGATGCTATCTTAAGCTGTAACCTCGGCAATAAGTACATTTTCGATACCATTATCGTTCATGGAAATGTGAAGCTGCAGCCACACGTATTGTCGCACACACTGCAAATTTTTCCTAAAGCAGTGTACAGCGAGTTGTTGTTACAAACCATCAATGAAAGATTGGCCTCGTTACCTTATTTACAACAAGTACAACCTTGGCAGGTTGATATGTTGAATAGTGGGGCAAGGTTGCATTTATACTTGGCACCTCGAAAAAGCAATCAGGCGAATGTGTTGGTAGGCATACTGCCTAGTAATGTTCAAAATAATAACAAGCTATTACTTACTGGCGAAGCCAATGTGCTGTTGCAAAATGCCCTCACTGCAGGCGAAACCATACAACTACAATGGCAGCAGCTACAACCACAAAGTCCACGATTGCAAATAGGTTATCAGCAACCGAGTATGTTTAAATCGAAGTATAGTGGTGCTTTTAACTTTCAGTTATTTAAACGCGATAGTAGTTTTTTAAATCTACAAGCAGGCTTACAAGTTGGATTGAATGTTGCTGCCAATACGCAACTACAGCTAGGTATAGGTATTGCTAATAGTTCAGTACTACAAATAGATACGCAGCAAGTAAAAATAACGCGGCAATTGCCAGATATAGCCGATGTACAAACGCTGCAGCTTACACTTCAATATCGTCAACAGCAATTAAACAATAGTAATAATCCTACACGTGGCGCTATCATTCATTGGTTGTTGCGTGCTGGTAATAAAACCATACAGCCCAATAATACCATTACAGCCCTAAAATCTAACGATTTTAACTATGCTCGTTTGTACGATACCGTTCAGTTAAAAACATATTTATTACAACTTCAAGGTCAGTATCAGCATTTTATTCCAATCAAAAAGCAGGGTACACTGCGGTTGGCAGCACAGGTAGGTGCTATGTTCAGTGGCAATTATTTCAGAAACGAACTGTTTATGGTGGGTGGTTTGCGCACTTTAAGAGGCTTCGATGAAGAAAGTATTTATACCCATCGATATGTTTTGGGTACTGCCGAGTATCGATTACTTATTAGTGCCGAAGGGTATGTTTTTGGATTTACAGAAGGTGGTGTAGCAGGTTATCCTACAAGCAGTGGCGATCAATACCGCACTTTTTTGAGTGGCGGTGTGGGTTTGGCATTGCCTACAGCTGCTGGCGTACTGCAACTAACCTATGCCTTAGGTACTCGCAGCGATGTTCCATTTGCCGTAAGGCAGGGCAAAATTCATATTGGCTTGGTTAGCAGGCTGTAATTTCTACTGAATAAATAGGGCTTGCACTTACGTAAATACAAAATATCCCTTGTTATTTTGCACGCATGCGACAACAGTTGATGGTATTGATCGGATTATTATTGGGCAGTATACTGTCGAACCTAGTTGTTGCACAAGATTCTGTTGAACAGGCTATTCCAGTAAGAAAATTATCGGCACCACCTACCAAAAGCACTGCAGCAAGAATTTTGGAACAAGCTGCTAAAAAAGTTCCTGCGGTTAAGTCGGCCGATACCAATCGCATTAAAGCGGTACTGCAATCGGGCATGGAAATGGTTGATACAACGCCAGCAGTTACTGTTGTTGATAGTGCCGCTATCAAAGATTCGTTGCAGCGCTTAGATAGCATACGTTTGGCTACTGCTGCACAAGCAAAAGCTGCCGCATTGGCAAAGCAGCCCAAAACTTGGCAGCAAGATACCCTGCACAACAAGCTTTTCAGGTTGTCTGCCATGGGTATGCAATTGCCAGCCATTTACAGGGTAGAACAATGGCGAACGGCTACCGATACGAATTGGATATTCTACTTTTTAGTAGGCGTGGTTACATTGTTGGCCTTCATTAAGGTTACTTTCAGCAAATATTTTTCAAGTTTATTGAGCTTAGTGTTTCAAACAAGCTTTCGTCAAAAGCAAACCCGAGATCAACTAGCACAAGACACGCTGCCCGGTTTGTTTATGAATATTTTGTTTGTATTGGTTGCTGGCTTGTTGATAACCTTGGCAACGCTGCACTACGGCTGGGTACAACTCGATTTTTGGTGGTTACTCCTATATACAAGTGTTGGATTAACGGCAGTATACATTACCAAACACTTGTTTATTGTATTTGCTGGTTGGGTATTTAACGAACGCGAGGCGGCTCGTAGCTACGGCTTTGTGGTAGGTTTTATCAATAAATTATTAGGTTTGGCATTATTGCCATTGGTGCTTCCGTTAGCTTTTGCAAGTGGTAAAAGTGCTAGTATATTATTAGCAGTTGCCTATTTTGTATGTGGGCTGCTATTATTTTATCGTTATACTGTTGCTATTTCTGTATTGCGTGGTCAATTGAAAATCAATGTGTTATACTTTTTTTTGTACTTTTGCACCGTTGAAGCATTACCTCTAATTGTAATGTACAAGGCCTTCATCAACCAGGTGGGGTAAAGTTTAAACAGTAACAGATAGCATGGATAAACCGGTTGTCAAAAAAGCAGCAGCTAAAAGCGTTAAACGCATTTTAATTACCCAGCCCAAGCCCGAAGAAAAGAGCCCGTACTTCGAACTAACACGCAAGTACAATGTGGAGCTTGTTTTCCACCCTTTTATAAAGCTTGAAGGGATACCTGCACGTGAATTCAGAAAGCAAAAAATTGATATTGCCGCTTATTCTGCTGTAATATTCACTAGTCGTAACGCTATTGACCACTTCTTCAGAACCTGCGAAGAAATGAAAGTGGCCATTAGCCAAGAAACCAAGTACTTCTGCATTACAGAAGCAGTAGCATTGTACTTGCAAAAATTTATTCAATACCGGAAGCGTAAAGTATTTTATGGTGCCGATGGTACCAATAAAAGCATGCTCGATGTTATTAACAAGCATAAAGAACACGAACGTTTTTTATACGTGTGCAGCGAAAACCAGCAAGACAGTGAAATTACCAACTGGCTTAAAAATGTAAAAGTTGAGCATCAACTTGCATTCATGTATCGTACCGTAAGCAACGATGCTAAAGAGGTGTTAGCTGGCAAAGATTATGACGTTATCTGCTTTTTTACGCCAAGCGGTGTGAAGAGCTTGTTCGATAACGAACCTGCATATCAGCAAAACAAAACCCAAATTGGTGCTTTCGGCAGTAGCACCGCCAAAGCAGTAGAAGAAGCAGGCCTGCAACTTCAAATTAAGGTGCCCGCACCACAAACACCAAGTATGGTGGCTGCGTTAGAACAGTATTTGGCTGCTAATGGCAAGAAAAAAGAAGCATAGTTAACATTTACCGTAAGGTGTTTTATATTCTTAGATTAACAGTCTTGGCTCGCAGGCCAAGACTGTTTTGTTATGAGCCCAGCGTACTGCATGTGCCATCATTCGTGGCGTTGGCACCGTTCAGCCACGGAAGCTACTATCATCGTTTTTTGAGAAATAACCAAACTCCCAAACCAAACCATGCAAAAACACGCAGTTTTGTTGCATTATAACGAAGCATTCTATGAATCAACTCATACACGAAACGAGTCCTTATTTGTTACAGCATGCCCATAATCCTGTGCATTGGTATGCTTGGGGTAATGAGGCATTTGAAAAAGCAAAAGCCGAGCAAAAGCCAGTATTAGTAAGCATTGGTTATAGTGCTTGCCATTGGTGTCATGTAATGGAAAGAGAAAGTTTTGAAGATGCTGCGGTTGCGGCATATATGAACGAGCATTTCATCAATATTAAAGTAGACCGTGAAGAACGCCCCGATGTAGACCATTTATACATGGATGCTGTACAGGCAATGACTGGCAGTGGTGGTTGGCCACTCAATGTATTTACCCTGCCCGATGGTAAGCCATTTTATGGAGGCACTTATTTTCCTCCTAAACGAGCTTTCAACCGTGCCAGTTGGTTAGAGGTACTTGAAAGTGTACAAAAAGCTTATACCGAACGCAAGCATGTAATGGATGCTCAAGCCGAAAATTTGGTAGCTTATTTAAACAATGCCAACGCTATTGGTACTAAACCTACGAGCAACGAACCCAGTTGGGATAAGGCCGATATGCAAAAAATAGCCGATGCCATATTGCAACAAGCCGACACCACCTGGGTTGGTTTTGGAAAGTCACCCAAATTTCCGCAGACTTATACGATACAGTATTTACTCAGGCATCATCATTATACCAAACATGAGCCATCGTTACAACAAGCATTGTTAAGTCTCGATAAAATGATGCAAGGCGGCATTTATGATCAGGTAGGTGGCGGTTTTGCACGTTATAGCACAGATACAGAATGGTTGGCGCCACATTTTGAGAAAATGTTGTACGATAATGCACTCTTGCTAGGCGTATTGGCAGAGGCATACCAAGTAACGCAAGCGGCTCGCTACAAGCGTTGCATGGAGCAAACGGTTGATTTTTTAGAGCGAGAGTTACTGGCGAATAATTATGTGTTTAACAGCGCTTTAGATGCCGACAGCGAAGGGGTAGAAGGCAAGTTTTACACCTGGCAGCTGAGCGAAATAGAAGCTGTTTTAGGCGCCGATGCAGCACAGTATGCCGCCATGTTCGATATTACAGCAGCAGGTAATTGGGAGCATACAAACATACCTTGGTTGCAACAGTCGCTAGAGCAATGGGCTACGGAGAAAAACCTTGCGGTAAATGAATTATACACATGGGTAGATGCTTGTCATGAAAAGTTGCTGGCTGCAAGAACTAAACGTATCAGGCCTCTTACAGATGATAAGCAGCTTTTAAGTTGGAATGCATTGATGGTTACTGCTTTATGCAAAGTGTACATGGCATTGGGTGAACCAAGATATTTACAACTAGCAGAGCAAGTAATGCATGGTATAGAAGTAGCATTTACCGTAAGGGATAACAAGCATTGGTGGCATACCCACAAGAATGGTATTGCAAAAATTGATGCTTTTTTAGATGATTATGCCTATCTCGTACAGGCATATTTATACTTGCAAGAAGCCACTGGTAAAAATAATTACCTTGAAAATGTTAAAGTGCTTATATATTTGGTTGTTGAAAATTTCAGCGACGAGCAACAGAAGTTCTTTTATTTTTCGAGACCTCAACCAGATTTAGCAGTACGGAAAAAAGAAGTGTACGATGGTGCTACGCCTTCAGGTAATGCTATTATGGCTTGGAATTTATACCGTGCAGGCACTTTGTTAGGTAATACCGAATGGGTAGAGAGATCTGAAGCAATGCAACAGCATCTTTACTATACGATACTTAGGTATCCTACCTCTTTTGGTGCTTGGGCACAGTTATTACAGCTAATTTTGGTAGGTCAAATAGAAATTGTTTTGCTGGGAAATTTGAGTAAATTATATTTGGAACGACTACTTGCTCGCTATATACCGAATAGGTTGGTTCAAACAGGCGGTACAAATGAAACTTCATTGTATCCTTTACTGAGCCAGAAAATAATCTCCCCTAGTAACGAATGTACCATGTACGTGTGTCGGCAACAGACTTGTTCTGCGCCGGTATACGCGCTAACTGAATTGTACCAAATAATTCAGGCATAAGCTACTAAACGATGTTGGATTTAAAAAGTCGTACAAGTTGTAACAATAAAAAACTAGCGACTGCGTTTCGTAAAATGAGGGTGGCGAGTTGGTATATAAAAATTGGTAGACTGTTTTAAAATTTTATATTTGCCCGATACCCTTCTTTAAATATTGAACCGAAGAATGAAAAGCAAATTACTTGCACTAACCGCTTTGACTGCTGCTTTAGCCAGTATTGGCTGTAACAAGGGTAAGTCTAAAGGTGTGCCCGACAACGGACAGTTAGTAGGTGTTGCACCTAACGCCCGCCCGGGAATGACTAAGCCAGTGGGTATGGTGTACGTTCCACCGGGAACCTTCCATATGGGGCCAAGCGATGAAGACATCAACTTCAACTACACAGCACGTAACAAGCAAGTGTCTATCAACGGATTTTGGATGGATGCTACTGAAGTTACTAACAATGAGTACCGACAGTTTGTGAACTGGACGAGAGATTCGTTGGCGGCCATAGAGATGGGTTTCATCAAGAACAGTAGCAATGGTGATACTGCTGTTGATTGGAAGCGAGCTCAAACAATTAAACTAAACGACAAAGGAACCCTTGAGAAGCTTACCAAGCTGGTACTAGCGCCTGATAACCGCTTGTACAACAAGGTGGAGTTAGATCCGGCTAAAATTGTGTACAACGTGCAAGGCTTCGATTTAAAAGAAGCTGCCAAACGTGAGAACAAGGATAAGCCTCGCAAAGACTTTATCTACCGTTATGATCAGGCGGTATATCCAGATACATTGGTTTGGATGAGAGATTTCTCTTATTCATATAACGAGCCTATGACGAAGCGTTATTTTGCGCACCCTTCTTTTGGTAATTATCCTGTTGTAGGTGTTACATGGAAGCAAGCAGTAGCATTCTGTCATTGGCGTTCACATTACCTCAACAGTTTCTTGGAGAAGAAGAAGAGAGCTGTGGAAAGCGATTTCAGATTACCTACAGAAGCTGAGTGGGAATACGCTGCTCGTGGTGGTCGCTCACAGTCAATGTATCCATGGGGTAACCCATACCTAAGAAACAAGAAGGGTTGTTTGTTAGCCAACTTCAAGCCAGGTCGTGGCAACTATCCTGAAGATGGCGGTTTCTATACTGTTCGTGCGGATGCTTACTGGCCTAACGATTTTGGCTTATACAATATGGCAGGTAATGTAGCTGAATGGACTTCTTCTTACTTCTACGAAGGTGCATACAATTTCCAACACGATATGAACCCTGATGTGCGTTACAATGCGAAAGACAGCGATGCTCCGCGTATGAAGCGTAAGGTTGTACGTGGTGGAAGTTGGAAGGATATCGGTTACTTCTTGCAAACAAGCACTAGAAGTTACGAGTATCAAGACACTGCTAAATCTTACATTGGTTTCCGTTGTGTAATTGACTTACCAGCGCAAATTAGCCGCCGATAATTGGCACTCATTTTAACAAAGACTACTTTTTACTGACACTTTAAAACAAAAAACCAAAACAATGTCAAGTGCTTTATCTAGAAAACAAAACATTGCTCTAAATGTGGTTGTGTGCGTGGGTGCCGCCATCGTAATTGTGGGTGCTCTTTTCAAAATCATGCACTGGCCGGGATCTGACATTTTCCTTCCAGTAGGTCTTATCACTGAAGCTGTAATTTTTATTGTATATGCATTTGTACCACCAGATGAGGACCATGCACCTGAAACAGGTAAGGATGCTGGTGCAAGTACTGGTTTAAATCCTATCAAGGCAATGAACGAAATTTTATTGCCAAACATGAATAAATTGAGCGATAACTTTAAAGTACTTGGTACAACAGTTGAACAAATGAGTAAAATTGGTGAAGTTGTTAAAACTACTGGCGACTACACTAAAAATACAAAGGATGCTGCCGATGCTATGTTAGCAGTGAAAAATGCTACCACAAACGCTGCTACTGCCATGGGTTCGTTGAACAGCGCTACTGATAGCACCAAGCAATTCCACGATCAAATTCAAGTGTTGACAAAGAATTTGGGTTCTTTAAATACTGTATACGAATTAGAATTGCAAGAAAGTAACAATCACTTAAAAGTGATGAACCAGTTCTACGGCAAGTTGGCTGAAGCTTCTGCTGCTATGCAGGGTAGTGCCGAAGATGCTAAGCGTGCACAAGCTCAAATCGCAGAATTGGCTAACAACTTAACTAAGTTGAATTCTATCTACGGTAATATGCTTACCGCTATGAGAGGTCAATAGTAGTGCAGTATTATACTGTAAGTTGACTAGATTTTGATAACCTAATTTCGTAAAAAAGAACTAACAATACTTTTGTATGGCACTACCTAAAGAGCCACGGCAGAAGATGATTAATATGATGTATTTGGTGTTAACAGCCTTGTTAGCATTGAATGTGTCTAATGAAATTCTAAATGCCTTTAAAACGGTTGATAATAGCCTTGTTAACAGTAACGGTGTTATTGATAACAAGAACAACACGATCTTCAAGTCTTTTGAAGAAAAATTAAAGAAGCAAGAAACTGCTGAGAAAGCTGCCATGTGGAAGCCTAAAGCCGATGCAGCTAAGAAGTTGGCTGATGATTTAGTGAAATACATTGATGGTTTGAAGCTAGAGCTGAAAAAAGAAGCTGGCCTTGAAATGGTAAAAGACGAAACTGGTAAAACAGTGGAAAAGTTCAAGGAAGATGATCTTGACGCAGCAACACGTTTGTTCCTTGAAAAGAAGCGTGGTGAAGAGTTTCTCAATAAGTTGAAGAAGTTTAAGACGGACTTATTAGCTATCGACCCTGAAGCAAAGGCACTTTATGAAAAGCAATTGCCTTTAAACTTCGATCCTCCGAAAAATGCACAAAATGCTGCTGCTAAAAACGATTGGTCTTATGCCTACTTCCATATGACGCCAACAGTAGCTGCATTAACAATGCTGAGCAAGTTCCAGAACGACATTAAAAATAGCGAGGCTCAGCTAGTTGATTATTTCCACAGTAAAATTGGACAAGTAGAATTGGTATACGATGCTTTCCAAGCATTCGCTGGTACTAACGCGACTTACTTATTACCTGGCGACGAACTACAAATTACAGCAGGTGTGGGTGCCTTCAGTAAGGCTGCATTGCCTACTGTTACCATTGATGGTGCGAACGTTCCTCTAAATGCTGATGGTGTAGCAGAATGGAAAACAACTGTTAATAGTGTTGGTCAAAGTACTAAAAAAGTGAAAGTTTCGTTTAAGAAACCAGATGGTACTATTGCTT
>DMPB01000160.1:9772-13524 GCA_003456175.1 Chitinophagaceae bacterium
AAAGAAGTTAAATATACCGTTGGTACTCCTTCAGGTGTTGCTATTTCTACAGATGCAACACGCGTTTTCTACGAAGGTCTTGAGAACCCATTAAGCGTAATTGGTGGTAGTGGTGATGAAAAAATGCAACTAACTATTGAGGGTGCTGGTGCAAGCTATAGCAAGTCTGGTCCTGGTCAATATATTGCAAAGTTCAGCCAATTAGGTACCGCAAGAGTTACTGCGAACGATGGTAAAACAAACGTTACCGTAAATATTCCAGTAAAACGTGTGCCAGATCCAACACCAATGATTGGTGGTAGCGCTGGTGGTAACATGGAAGCTAGTAAGTTCAAAGCCATGCGTGGTTTGAACGTAGTACTAAAAGATTTCGTATTTGAAGGTGTTAAGTTCACTGTATCATCTTTTACTGTAGTATGTTCTGGTAAAAATTTCCCTGAATTTGCTACCGCAGATAACCAAGGTGCAGCATTCAGCGGAAGAACACAACAGTTGATCGACAGATTGGTACCAGGTTCAGTTGTTTCAATCGGTCAGATTGAAGTTATTGACCCTTCTGGTAAGAAAAGAAACTTAGAGCAATTGCTTACTTTCTATTTAGATTAATATTAGGAGAATGAAAAAGGTTCATTTATTATTTGTATTGTGTGTGTTGGGTTTAATGACGGCCAATGCTCAGTTTCGTAAGAAAACTGGTGGCGGAGGTGGTGGAACTACCACAACTCCTGCTACCCAACAAGGCGCAGGTGGTAACAAGCCAACAACACCAGCTGCTGCACCAGCGAAGCCACTTACAGAAGTGAAGCCGGTTGTAGTAGATAAAACAAAAGACGCATCTTCTAATCCTCTTCCAGGTTTAAATAGAAGTACCTCTTTGCGTAATAACGCTGCTATTGAAAAAAATCTAGTAAAAGAGCGTACACCACTTGAATATGAGCACTTGCGTGAAGACGACGCAATTTTCAGCCATTTTGTATGGCGTGAAATCAATGCGAAAGAAAAGTTGAATCAGCCCTTTTTGTATCAAGCAAAGGATGAAAATGGTATTCAAAGCTTTTTCTATATTCTATTGAATGCGATTAAAGAAGACTCTGTTACTGCTTTTTCTGCCGATTTCCAAGACGATCGTTTCACAACGCCAATCTCAATCGACAGTTTATTGAACTCCATGAAGGGTAAGCGTACGTACTCGTTACAGCCTAATCTTGATGATCCGAATATTAATGATACGATTTACTATTTTGATACCAAGTTGGCGCCTAAAGTAGATTCTATCTATACATTCAGAATCAAGGAGCAATGGATATTCGATAAAGAAAGTAGCAGAATGTTTGTACGTATTTTGGGTGTAGCTCCAGTAGCTATGATTACGCCTCCAGGTGCTCAAAAGTCAGAACCGCAAACACTATTCTGGATTTATTATCCTGATTTAAGAAAAACGCTTGCTAAAACTGAAGTGTACAACGGTAAGAACATGGCACAGCGTATGACTTGGGAAGATCTTTTTGAAGCAAGAATGTTCAGTAGCTATATTGTAAAATCTACGATTGATAATCCGAACGATTTCTTCTTAAAAGAATTTCCTGGTTTGAAAGATAGTAGACTATTCCAATTGTATGAAGGAGAAAACATTAAGGAAAAAATCTTTAATTACGAACAAAGTCTTTGGAGCTATTAATAGGTTTGCCTTACGGTAAATAAAAGAAAATGGAGCAACAACGTTGCTCCATTTTCTTTTATGCTTTTTTAAGGTAATTATTTACGTAAGTATACCAAAAAAGTCTACTTCGGTTATATATTTGTTACGGTTTTTCATAGGATATTGGATTTTAAAACGGGGTGGGATTTTCATCCGAGCCCCTTTTTATTTTTAATCTGTACCCGACTGCTCAGCAAAATATGCTTTTATGATCGATGCTTTGTGTAGCCCGACAACCGTCGATAACTCTTCTACCGTTTTCTCCTGAATTTTCTTAACTGATTTAAATGTTTTCAGCAGTTCTTGAGCGGTTTTATGACCAATGCCTTGAATTTGTTCAAGTTCATTTTTAAATGTTCCTTTACTACGTTGATTGCGATGGAAAGTGATACCAAAACGGTGAACTTCATCTCTAATGTATCGGATGAGTTTTAATGTGTCGCTATTCCAATCTAGCTTAATGGAGTTACTATCACCTGGAAAAAAAATTTCCTCCTCATTTTTAGCCAGTCCAACCACCGTTAGCTTCCCAATTAAGTTAAGTGCTTTTATGCTTTCCATAGCAGCGCCAAGCTGCCCTTTGCCACCATCTATAATAACAAGTTGTGGAAGCGGACTGTTTTCTTTTAAAAGCCGATGATACCTTCGATACACCACCTCTTGCATGGTTGCAAAATCGTTAATTCCAGTAACCGTTTTAACGTTGTAATGGCGATAGTCTTTTTTACTAGGTATGCCTTCTTTGAAACAAACCATAGCACTTACAGGGTAACTACCTTGAAAGTTTGAGTTATCAAAACACTCAATATGTATAGGTGCTACTGGTAATTGCAGTTGTTGCTGTAATTGATACAACACCTGCTTTTTCTCCATGTCAGATTTGCCCTCGAGTTGTAGTATCTTCTTCTTCTTGAGCTCTAATTGGTAGTAGTTTACGTTTTTTAAACTTAGATCTAGCAACTTCTTTTTATCGCCAGCTTTAGGAATGGTAATAGTTGCCATTGCCTCAGGAAAAGGTATTTCAAAAGGAACAATAATTTCAGCGGCTATACTGTTAAACTCGTCTCGCAGTTGTTGTATGGCAAAACTGAGCACTTCTTCTTCGGCTTCTTCAAGTTTTGTTTCAAGGCTCACGGTATGCGTTTGTACAATGGTGCCATTTTCTACCATTAGATAATTCACATAAGCGGTATCACCATCTTTGAGCATGCTGAAAACATCTAGCGTACCTAAATGTCGGCTCACAATGATAGATTTAGCCTGATACTGTTCGAGATGTTCTAACTTTTTACGAACCTGTTCAGCTTTTTCAAAGGCAAGTACCGCAGCAAAATCTTGCATTTGAGTTTTATAAGCAGCAATGATAGGTTGCAAATTTCCCTTAAGCATTTGCCGCACTTGCTGTAAGCCGGTTGCATAATCGGCTTCTGATTGTAATGCTTCGCATGGGCCTTTACAATTGCCCAAATGGTATTCTAAGCATACCTTGAACTTGCCCCGCTGAATATTATTTACCGTAAGGGGCAACTTGCAGGTACGTAGCGGGATAAATTGTTTGATAAAACTCAAGAGCTCCCGAACTTTAGCAACACTTGTGAATGGGCCTAAGTATTCAGAGCCATCGTTGTATTTGCGGCGTGTAAAAAAAATTCGTGGGAAAGGCTCTTTTTTAATAACGAGGTAGGGATACGTTTTATCGTCTTTTAAATCGATATTAAACTTGGGTTGAAACTGCTTGATTAAAGCATTTTCTAAGAGAAACGCATCTTGTTCGCTATCAACAATGGTGAATTCTATACGATGTATACGTTGAACCAGTTCATGTGTTTTATAACTGCTTTTTTGCTTGCTGAAATAGCTGCCGATACGCTTACGCAAATGCTTAGCCTTGCCCACATACAATAGTGTGCCATCGGCCGCATAATACTTGTACACGCCTGGTTGCAGCGGTATGGTGTGTGCTATTTGCTGATATGCTTCTTGCGTCATAGTTGCTTCATCACTATTCGTTCCAAATCACTTGTTCTTGTGTAACACTTGCAATACCTCCATA
>DMPB01000160.1:13763-21744 GCA_003456175.1 Chitinophagaceae bacterium
ACCTCCATTGTTAACGCTTGTAATGATGGAGAAACTTTTACCTGCTTTCCAACTGAGGGTTTGTTCGGTTACCATGTTGTTCTCGCTGCGTACCAGCTTGGCAAAAACACGTTTTACTTTACCACTCGTTTCATCTACAAGTACATCTACTGATTGGACGGGTTGGTTCAAATCGGTTGGCTTATAAGTGAGGGTTATGCTTTGCGTTGTATTATCGTTGAAAGTACTTTCTGTGAAAGCCTTGTTGTCACTTACATTCAGCGCTAAAAATGGAGCTGCTTTTGCGGTGCATGCGGCCATATTTAAAGCCATTGAATCGGTACGTTGCTGTTGGGTTGTTTTTTGATAAATGAAGTACGCTTCTTTATCTATCTGATACAATTCGCTTTCGAAAAAGCCTTTGAGATCAAAGTGTTGCTTTGTAAGTGGTGTTGCTGTTGGGTTGGTGTGTTGTTGCGTAGCATTGTTACAACTTGTAATCAGCAATAAGCCACTGAGTATGGAAATAAAAACTCTGTACATGCTGCAAAGTTGCAAGATTATTTACGTAAGTAAGGCATCAAAAAATATGGCGCCGCAAGCGGCGCCATATTGTATAAATATCACAAACGGTTTATTTCAACTGTTGTAGCAAACCAATCCTAAAACCATAATCTACCAAGTGTTCTCTAATAGGGTAGCGATAGCTAAAGGTGGGCAACTGCTGATAACGAATTTGTGGACCAGCAATCCAAGTGGTGTTATTGGTGGTGTACGAGAATAAAGCTTCTACATTCGTATTCACGTTCCAATTACGCATGAGGCTTTTACCATCTGCGTAGTTTTTATAATCGGTAGTAATAACAAATGGTGCCTTATCAAATACATACGTAGGCTGCACGCTGCCACCTACACTAATGCCAAACTGTTTGGCTGCCAAAACCTGCCAGCGAATACCAATAGGAATTGAAATTTCTTGATACTTGTTTTGCAACACAATGGGCATAGTGCCAATACTGGTTCTATAGCGACTGGTAGTGTTAATCACTTGTGCCTGACCATAGTTGTTGTTTAGAGCTATGGGTGCATTTTCAAAATTATTACCAAAGGCTTCAATGTTGTACTGGCGCATGTTAAACTGCAATCCGCTTGTTAAACTAATGCGTTTGTTAAGCTGATAGGCAAATGATAATCCAACCTCAATACCCATGGCAGGCCTATGCTTCACTACTTGATTCACATCGATATCGTAGTTTAGGCCAATAGGAGAAGCAATATAATTGCCGGGGAAAAATGATTTATAATTTTCATCTACCAATAGCCGATAACTAATGCTGGGTGCAATATGAAAGCCCCACTGCCAGCGGCTTTTCTTATGATCATTAGGTATTTGAATAGCTGCTGTAGTATTGCTTGCCGCAAGTTGGTTACTCACAATGGTAGTTGCATGCCAGTTGTGAGTTTGTAGCGGTGCTATCGCTTCAACATCAGTTGTTGTAACTGCAGGTAGTGCACTACCGATACGGTCGAAAATGGCAGTACTGCTAAAGTTGTCGGCTGTACTTTCATTTACTGTAAAGTTATCAAATCGTTTATTGGTGTATAGTGCTGTACTTGCATTGTTAGTAGCTGCCATCAACGCTAGAATACGGTACTTATCACCTTGCGGTAAATGTACGACTGCTGTTTGTGCTTTAGCCAAAGCCTCAACACTATCAAGATGCTTTTGTGCTTTTGTAATAGTGGCATTGGTAATAGGTGCGGTTGCGATGCTTGCAGCAATAACAGTATTAGCATCGCCGGCAGTAACATTGTTGGCTTGCATTACTGTTGGTGCTAAGCTTTGTGCATGCTTATCGCCAGCAGTTACAACAATGGTTAGTGCAGTGAGTGTAGCTACTACCATAGCGGCTACAATACCAAGTGCGGGCCAGCGTTGCTCACCGTGTATTTCGTGTTGTATGTTTTGCCAAATGCGGTCGCTGGCATACAGCCGATGTTGATCGGCCGATACCTGCAGCAACTGCTCCAGCTCGTCGTCGGTATATAAATGCTTGCTTTCTCGCATGTTGTGCTCACAGTTAATCGTTAGTAATGGTTGCTTTTCAAAAAAGGGATCGGATTTATCGGTTTTTTAATGTGGCTAACAATACGGCCGGTGCTGTTTCTGGCTTTTCTATGATGCGTCGCTTAATCAGTATTTGTTCTAAAATTACTTTGGCTCTGGTGTATTGGCTTCGGCTGGTACTTTCTTCAATATCTAACATCTGTGCAATTTCTTTGTGGCTAAAGCCTTCAATAGCATACAAGTTGAGTACTGTTCTGTAACCGATAGGTAGTAATCGAATACTTTCAATTACTTGCTTGGCTTGCATCATGTTAGGTACTGCGGCTTCTTTTACCGTAAGGTGTTCGGCCGATGCGATATCTACACTCTCCGCAAATTTTTTGTGCTTCTTCAAAAAATTAATGCAGGTATGTACCATAATGCGGCGTACCCAACCCTCGAAACTGCCCTGGTTTCTAAAAGTGTGTATTTGGGTGAACACTTTTATGAAACCTTCTTGTAGCATGTCCTCGGCATCATCGCGGCTTTGGGCATACCTATAACATACCGATAGCATTTTGGGACTGTATCGGTTATACAGCTCTCGTTGTGCTAGCGCATTGTTGTTAAGGCAACCCTGTAATAAGCTTTCATCTGTCATGGGGATGTTCACTAAGACCACCAATTTAAGACAAAATACCGACTGAAATGCTGCATTAGCAGCCTTTTATCAAAAAATGAAATATTGTTGCAAAAAATGAAGCTACCTTTGAACCTCAAAGTAGCAGTTATCCAAATGCCGCGTGTGGTGCCATTTTTAAGTGTTTTAAGTGCAGTATTGTTGCTTGCAACAGTTACTAAAGCGCAACCATGCCAGTTACAAATAGATGGGCTAATTACAGATAGCGATACCAAAGAGGTATTGCCAAAGGCAAGTATTACCGTACTTAACCTTCAAAAAACGGTGGTTGCCAATAATAGAGGGTACTTTACAGTAAATAAACTATGCCCTGGCACCTATCGCCTTGTAATAACGCATGCAGGTTGCGATACCATTGTGCAAACGATTACTATCACGCAAAACACTTCGCTGAATATTGCATTGCCACATGCCAGAAACAACCTCGAAGCGGTTACAGTAGCAACACAAGCTGGTAACAAAACCAACAATATTAGTCAAGAAATCAAGGGGAGAGAGCTAGCCCTTCGCCGTGGGTTAACATTAGCAGAAACCATTGAGCAATTGCCCGGTGTAACCGTTTTGCAAACGGGCAGCACCATTGTAAAGCCAGTGATACATGGGCTGCATGGCAATAGAATCCTCATTCTTAATAACGGCGTTCGTCAAGAAGGGCAGCAATGGGGTAGCGAGCATGCCCCAGAGGTAGATGCTTTTTTGGCACAAAAAATTACCGTTTTAAAAGGTGCCGGTGCCTTACAATATGGAGCTGATGCTATTGGTGGGGCAATTTTAGTAGACCCGAAAGAACTACCTAAATCGTACGGTCTTAAAACTGAACTGAGCACAGCTTATTTTACCAACAATAGGTTAGGTGCCGCAAGTATCATTGTAGAAAATGCCTTACGGCAAAAGCCCAGTTGGGCATGGCGAATACAAGCTACTGCACGTTATGGTGGTAATGTTCGCACCCCCAATTATTGGTTACATAATACAGGTGTAAGAGAGTGGAATGCAAGTGCCACGCTTGGCCACAAAGGCAAGCGTAGTAACACAGAAATTTTTGCCAGCATTTTTAATACTTCCTTGGGCATTTTTTGGGGAAGTCAGGTGGGTAGTTTAGCCGATTTGCAAGCAGCCATCAATCGTAAGGAACCGCTGTTCAACATCAACCAGTTTTCATATACGTTAGATAGGCCCAAACAACAAGTGCAGCACTTATTGTTTAAGGCAAAGTATTCGTATAACCTTACGGTAAATGATCAACTGCATGTATTGGTGAGTCATCAAGAAAATAAGCGACAAGAGTTTGATTTAGCTCGTATAACCGATGCGCCAGAGCTTGATTTAAAAATTGGCACTACGATGGTAGATGCTAATTATGAAGCAAAACGCAACCGTTGGCAATGGCAGCCGGGCGTACAAGTAATGATTCAAAATAATGTGTGGAGCGGCAGCCGTTTTTTCATTCCTAATTTCGAGAGTAATAATATTGCAGCTTACTTTATAGGCAAGCATAATAGAACCAAAGTAGATGCCGAAATGGGTATTCGCTACGATACTCGCCAGCTTACCAGCTTTCGTAATACAAATGGTAATATTCGCTCTATCACCGAAAATTGGAATGGTGCATCTGCTTCAGCGGGAGTTACTTTTAAAATAACACCACATTTTCAATGGCTTGTTAATGCTGCAACCGCTTGGCGTGCACCGGGTGTGAATGAGTTGTATGTGAATGGATTACATCATGGTACATCGTCGTTTGAAATTGGCGATGCTAACCTGCAAGCAGAACGTGCCTATAATTTAAGTACACAGTTAAAATACAAAGTGGCCGATAGTGCTCTGGTTGTTGATGTAACATTGTATAATAATTTTATTGATGGTTTTATCAATCTAGTACCCGATACACCTGCTACACTTACAATACGTGGTGCTTTTCCAACCTTTCGATATAGGCAAACCGATGCTCGACTTACCGGTGCAGATATCAGCGTATTTTTTAAATGGTCGAAGCATATACATAGCAACATCAAATCGTCGTGGCTTTGGGCCTACAATCGTACCAACAATACATGGTTGGCTCAAATGCCGAGTAATCGCTTCTATGCCGATATTGCTTACCATTTACCGCAAGGGAAATATGTATCTAATAATTTGATTCGCTTGCACACGCAAACTGTGTTACAGCAGCGTAATCTGCCACGTAACAATACCGATTATTTATTGCCACCGCCTACGTACACTTTGTTAGGTGTAGAGTTGGCAACGCAAGTGGCTTTGGGTAAGCATCGGATGCAATGCAGTATTTCGGCTACCAATATGTTGAATACAGTTTTTAGAGATTATATGGATAGGTTCCGCTATTTCAACGACGGTATGGGCCGAAACATTGCTTTTAGAATGCAGTACAGTTTTTAAATGATATACAATGAAAAGAATGCAAGTGTGGATGTTGGCCGCTTTGAGTGCGGTAATAGTACTTGGTAGTTGTAAGAAAACAAGTAGTCCCAACAATGAAAATGAGCATGAAGCCATTACTACCGTTAACATGGTATTCAAGCAAAATGGTAATACGGTATTTACGTATGTGTTCGACGACCCCGATGGCGATGGTGGTAATCCTCCTGCCCGAAAAGATGTAATTGCTTTAGGTACCAATCAAACCTACGATGTAGAACTAACCTTATTGAATAAAACCAAAAATCCGGTGTCGGACGTTACGCCTGCTATTCGCAACCAGGCTACCGCACACGAGCTGTTTTATTTGTTCTCAGGCATTAATCTAATGGCACAAAAAATCGATGCCGATGCAAATGGCTTTCCGATAGGCTTGCGTACACGTTGGATAACCACCACAGCTGGTAATGGTACCATGCGTTTGAAGTTAATGCACAAACCTTTTGTAAAGGGAGCCAACGACAGCCCCGATAAAGGGCATAGCGATATTGATATTAGTTTCGATGTTCGCGTGAATTAACAAATAATTGCAGCTAAGTTGCAAAAATTTTGCATCTTTGTTGCAACAAATAAAAACTTATGAAGAAAGTATTACTCGCATTAGTGGTGTTAGCAACCGGTGTTGCAGCCAACGCTCAAAAAGTAAATTTTGGTGTGAAAGGTGGTTATAACCTAAGTATGGTTAATGTGTCTGGAGGAAATGTAGATTTAAATGCCTTATCAACCTTCCACCTAGGAGGCTTAGTGAACCTTCCATTGAAGAACAATCTGAGCTTACAACCGCAATTATTATTGAGTGGTAAAGGTACAAAGCAAAAAGATGGAGAACACTATGATAACTTCAGTTTCTTATCAATTGATATACCTGTAAACCTAGTGTATAGTTTCAAAAATGGACTTTTTTTGGGTGCAGGCCCGAACATTGGCGTAGCATTGAGTGGTAAAGAAGGTCATAATAAGCAAAAAAGTAATTTCGGCACTAACGCTGGCGAGTGGAATAGATTAGAATTCGGAGCCAATGCTTTGGTTGGTTATAAGTTGAAGAACAAATTGTTCTTCAGTGCTAACTACACTGCAGGGTTATCTGACTGGGATAACTACTCATCAACTAAATGGCGCAACAGTGTACTAGGTGTTAGCGTTGGTTATTTCTTTAACTAAGCGTTACTAATTTTCAGTTTTTGGATAAATGCAAAGCCACTCTTCTGGGTGGCTTTTTAGTAGCATACCTTACGGTAAATGCTTTCTCATTTGCCGTAAGGCATATTGGTTGCGCTGTAACCTACTTTCGTTCGCCAATTTGTTGGCGCCACATGGCATAATACAAGCCCTTTTCGTTCAATAAATCGGCATGGTTGCCCATTTCAACCACGCGGCCACGTTCTAAAACAAAAATGGTATCGGCGTGCATAATGGTGCTCAAACGGTGGGCAATGAGAACCGTAACCTGCGACTTGGCAGCCGAAATACTTTGAATGGTAGTAGTAATTTCTTCTTCGGTAATGCTATCTAAAGCGCTAGTGGCCTCATCAAAAATCAGCAAATTGGGGTGTCGTAGCAAGCTGCGAGCAATGCTTAGTCGTTGCTTTTCGCCGCCACTGAGCTTTAAACCACCTTCGCCAATAACCGTATCGATGCCATTATCGGCACGGGCAATCAGGTTGTTACAGCTTGCTTTTTCAAGCGCTGCTAACAGTTCGGCATCGGTAGCATTGGGCTGTACAAATAGTAAATTTTCTTTAATAGTGCCAGCGAACAACTGCGTGTCTTGCGTTACAAAGCCTATTTGACTACGAAGCTCATCGAAATCAATGGCATTGCTATCAATATCGTTGAATTGAATGCTACCCGATTGTGGTCGATACAAGCCTACTAGTAGTTTTACCAATGTACTCTTTCCAGAACCTGAAGGGCCAACAAATGCAATGGTTTGCCCCTTCCTTGCGGTAAATGATATGCCATCAATGGCTTTGTAGCTTGCCGTTTGATGCTGAAAATTAACTTCATTGAATGTAACGGTATGAATATCGCCAAGTGCTTTCGGTTGGGCAGGTTTAGCTTCGGCGGGTTTTTGCATCAACGTATCGAAGTTGTTGAGCGATGCTTGTGCTTCGCGATAGGCTAAAATAATGTTACCCAATTCTTGCAGTGGTCCGAATATGAAGAAGCTAAAAAATTGAAGCGTAATCATTTCACCGGTGGCAATATCTTTTTTAAATACCAACCATAGTAAGGTGAACATAATGCACTGGCGTAAAAAATTTACGAAAGTACCTTGCACAAATTGCAGGCTGCGAATGCTTTTGACCTTCTTTAGCTCAAGCCCTAAAATTTTAAATGTGTTTTTGTTGAGTCGTGTTATCTCTTGCTCGGTAAGTCCGAGGCTTTTCACCAGTTCTATGTTACGCAAGCTTTCTGTAGTAGTGCCCGCAAGTTGTGTTACTTCTTTAACAATGGTTTTTTGAATGAGCTTTATCTTTTTACTCAATAAGTTAATCAGTAACGATAGTAGTAAGCTACCACTAAAAAACATTACTACAATTACCCAATTGGTACTTAAGCTCCAAATGGTTACAAACACAATACCCACGATGGTGGTGAATAGTACATTAATAAACAGGGTTATAAAGCGTTCGGTATCGGTACGCACTTTTGTAAGTATCGATAATGTTTCGCCACTGCGTTGATCTTCAAAAGCTTGAAAAGGCAATTGCATACTATGGCGTAAGCCATCGGTAAAAATGGTAGCACCAAATTTTTGTACAATTACGTTGGTGAAATAATCTTGAAATGCCTTGGCAGATCGGAAGAGCGTC
>DMPB01000160.1:21952-22131 GCA_003456175.1 Chitinophagaceae bacterium
AATAATCTTGAAATGCCTTGGCAATTCGGCTTACCATAGCCACGCCAATAGCGGCGGCAAGCATCCATAGCACGCCACTTACAAATTCAGATTGCGAAAGTGTAGCTGCTTTGTTAGCATAATTGTCAATGATTTTTCCGATAATCACCGGGTCGAGCATGCTAAAGCATTGGTTGATA
>DMPB01000160.1:22364-22592 GCA_003456175.1 Chitinophagaceae bacterium
AAAGCATTGGTTGATAGCTGCCAGTAACATGGCCAATGCCAAGAGCTTACGGTAGGGCTGTAGGTATCGTAATAAGAGCTTCATAATAGTGCAAGCTACAAACAGAAACAGTGCCACGTTATAATTTATACCATGTTGGGTACTAGGGTGTGGTAATCTGTGCCAAGTTGACTTATTTTGCTACATGCACCAAGCCAACACCATAAGCGTATGGGTAGATATGCATCG
>DMPB01000190.1:0-923 GCA_003456175.1 Chitinophagaceae bacterium
CCAGCTCCCACCGCCGCTGAGCCTGTTGCCACAGAGCCCTCTGCCCCTGCTGCTGCTGCTCCAGCTCCTGCTGCTCACTAATCTAAGACAGCAACAACTCATTTATAAAGCTTAAGCTTTACTGAACAAATAGCTCCGATGAATAATCGGAGCTATTTTGTTGTAGATACCTACCTTACGGTAAATGCATGCACCTTCATTTACCGTAAGGTGTAGTTATTTATTGTGCATTAATAAGTTGATACAACTCTGCTAAGCGTGGTGTAAGGATAATCTCCGTTCTACGGTTACGAGCCCTACCCTCTTTTGATAAATTGCTATCTACAGGATCAAACTCGCTGTGGCCACTGGCAATTACTCTTTTGGGGTCAACCGCATAATCGTTCACTAAAATGCGTACAATGCTAGTAGCTCTTGCCACACTTAAACCCCAATTATCTTCAAAACGTCCGCCTCTAATAGGAATGCTATCGGTATGGCCTTCGATATTCACTGCAATATCAGTATTAGCATTGAGTACTTCGGCAAGCTTTTGTAAAGCTGCTTTACCCTGCATGTTAACCGTAGCCGAACCGCTAGGAAATAGTAAGTTTTCGCTTAAACTAACGTACACCTTGCCATTTTTTTGCGTAACAGTTAAATCGCTTGCAGCAAAGCCTTTTAAAGCATCGGCCATTTTATTACGCAGTGCATCGCTAGCACGTTTCTGCTCTTCTATCAGCGATTGCAATTGCTGCAACTTACGTTGCTGCTCTGCAATTTGTTGCTCTCGTTCTGCTAATGCTTTCCCTTTGTTGCTAGCATCGGCACTTGCAGCATCTAAACTTTGTTGTAGTTGTTTTTTGCGAGCTTCTAACGCAGCAATATCGGCTGCTAAGTTGGCTTTATCGGAGAGTAAACTTGCCTTATCTTTTTTTAAAGCT
>DMPB01000190.1:1164-1353 GCA_003456175.1 Chitinophagaceae bacterium
TAAAGCTTCGGCCTCGGCTCGTTGTTGTTGCAAGTTGTAAGCTAGTTGGGCGCTATCGTTTTTACTTTGTCTGAGTGCAATTTGTGCATCCAAATATTTCTTTTTACTTACACAGCTGGTTGTACTAACACCTGCTACTAATAAGAATAAAGTACCTGTAACTACATATTGCTTCATTTACCGTAAGGT
>DMPB01000190.1:1584-4851 GCA_003456175.1 Chitinophagaceae bacterium
TATTGCTTCATTTACCGTAAGGTTTAGATGTTTGTAAATATAAAAGCCACTCAGCAAAGCTGAGCGGCTTTAACAAAATTGAAGTTTACCTATCGGTAAATTGCTATTTCGCTGGTTCCATCGCTTTTTTTATACGCTCTGTACATGCCGGCACTGTTAAAAACCATGGCTACATCGGCATTGGCATCTACACCAATCATACCACCTTCGCCGCCTAAATGCAATAGTTTGTTATGTACCACGGTATGCATAGCTTCTTGTAAGGAGTAACCTTTGTATTCCATAAGACAACTAACATCGTAGCTTGCTACGCTTCTGATGAACATTTCGCCATGGCCTGTGCAACTAATGCCACAAGTGTTATTATTGGCATAGGTGCCTGCCCCAATTAGCGGACTATCGCCAATACGGCCATACTTTTTATTGGTCATACCACCTGTACTTGTTGCTGCTGCTATATTGCCTTGTGCATCGCAAGCAACGGCACCAACGGTTCCAAACTTTTTATCTTTCATGAGCTCTTCTAATCGTTGGTGGGTATGATCTAGCGAATAGGTATCGCTATCGCGGATAGCCTTCCACTGATCGTAGCGAAACTGCGAAAAGAAATATTCGTCGGGCTCTAGTTTAATGCCTTGTTTAATGGCAAAATCGGTGGCGCCTTTGCCACTCAAGAATACGTGATTGCTATTTCGTAGCACTTCTGTTGCCAGCTCAATGGGATTACGAACATTACGAACACCTGAAACTGCCCCTGCTTCAAGATTACTGCCATCCATAATGGCAGCATCCATTTCTTGCACTCCTTTTTTGGTAAATACTGAGCCTTTACCGGCATTAAAAAGAATATTGTCTTCTAATACTACAATGGCTGCTTTGGTAGCATTTACAGCGCTTCCGCCGGCCTCTAGTACGGCATACCCGGCATTTAAAGCTTCTTCTAAACCTTCGATGTAGGCTTGTTCTAACTCCGGTGTCATATCTTCTTTCAATATCGTTCCGGCACCGCCATGTATTACTAAGGCAAAATTTTCCATATAGCTTAAAGTATGGTGACTAAAATAAGCTAAAGCAGCACACAGCGATTTTAAGTTTACCGCTACAGCCTTAAACGAACAACAACTAAAAAAGCGTTTCTTTAGATTTTATTTAATTTACCGTAAGGTTATTGCTTCTTTTTTCGTGGAGGTGCAATTAACATGGGCACACCTTCTTGTTTTGCTTGTGCTTGCCAAGCTGCAGCAGCCATTATTAAACTAGCGATTTCTAGCGTTACAATATCGGTCATTTGCCGTAAGGTAACACCTGCAATAATAGACCTTCCTCTTTGCTCTAATTGCGGAAACGCATCTTCTAAATCTTTACCTCTGCAAAAACATAACTCTATACCACCCTTTTTCAGCTTACTGATATAACAGAACATACCATGATAGTGATAAAATGGTGTTTTAAAGCTGAACTTCTCAGTAATTGCTGGTACAGTTTGTAAGATTAACTTACGTAAATGAGTTGCTATTAAAGCCTCCGTTTCAGGTAACTGTTCTATAAATACATCTACTTGTAACATAGCTATTGTATGTGCAGAAAGTTAACAATGCCATACCAAATGCCAACCTATTTTTGATGAAAGGCCATTCGAAAAATAATGTTATGAGTGCTAGAGTACAGTTTATTCCAAGAGATATTAGCTGGTTAAGTTTTAACGGACGTGTATTGCAAGAAGCGAATGATCCAACAGTGCCGTTAGCCGAACGTATTAGATTTTTAGGGATATTCTCTAATAATCTTGATGAGTTTTTTAGAGTACGCGTAGCTACACTCCGCCGCATGATTGAGTTTGCCGAAAAACGCAAAAAACTCAATATGCACATGGAAGATAAACCGCAACAAATACTGGAACAGATTCAAACGATTGTTTTACAACAACAAAATGAGTTTAACCGTATTTGGGAAGGTATTCGCAAAGAGTTACAGCATAAAAAAGTATTACTCTTAACTGAAAAAGAACTTTCAAAAGAACAGCAAGCTTTCGTTCGTAATTTCTTTGAAGAACAAGTAGAGAACAGCATTATTCCCTTAATGATTGAAACATTGCCTCACCTACCTTACTTGCGAGACAAAAGCATTTATTTAGGTGTGGTTATGCGAAAGCATGATAGTGCTTACTTGCAGAAATATGCTTTAATTGAAGTTCCATCGAAAGCAATTGGTCGCTTTGTGCAACTACCTGCACCTGCTGGTGAACATCATATAATTTTACTTGAAGATGTTATTCGTTACAACCTACCTTACATTTTCAGTTATTTCGGATACGACCACTTTACATCACATGTATTTAAAGTAACTAAAGATGCCGAGCTAGATATTGATAACGAAGTGGCTACCAACTTGGTAGAGAAAATTGAGAAAGGACTCAAAAACAGACGTAAAGGCAAGGCTGTACGTTTTGTATACGATAAAGAAATGGATGCTGGATTATTAGAATATCTAATTCGCCGTTTGAATTTAAGTCGTAAAGACAATATTATACCAGGCGGACGTATCCACAACTTCAGGCACTTCATGGATTTTCCGAACATTTTAGAAAAAACCAACAAACGAAAGCCATTACAGCACCCCGCATTTAAAAACCAACTGCGTACAACCGATGTTATTCTGAAGCAAGACGTACTCTTGCACTTACCTTATCATTCATTCGATCCTATCATCGATTTGCTGCGAGAAGCAGCTATGGATCCCCAAGTACAAAGCATTAAAATCACCGCATATCGTTTAGCTACCAACTCAAAAATCATCAATGCACTCATCAATGCCGTTCGTAACGGCAAGCAAGTAATTGTAATGTTAGAACTACGTGCCCGATTTGATGAAGAAGCCAACTTAGAATGGAAAAAAATACTTGAAGAAGAAGGCGTTAAAGTAATTATTGGCGTACCTAATATGAAGGTACACGCCAAACTATGCGTTATTAAAAAGAAGGTAGGCACGCAAAAATTAGTGTACTATGGTTTTGTGAGTACGGGCAACCTCAACGAAAAAACAGCACGTGTATATGCCGATCATTGCTTGCTTACCAGCAATAAAAATATCATGGCCGATATCAATCGCATGTTCCGCTACTTAGAAAATCCCAAACCCGGCTACCCTTTTCTTAGAGCTTGCAAAACACTGCTTACCACGCCAATTGATATGCGAAAAACTTTTCTCAATCTTCTACAGAAAGAAATTCAATTCGCCAAAGAAGGAAAACCAGCTGGCCTTACGGTC
>DMPB01000190.1:5122-6360 GCA_003456175.1 Chitinophagaceae bacterium
AATACTCATACAAAAAATGGCCGATGCAGCCCAAGCAGGCGTTAAAGTACAGCTCATTGTACGTGGTATTTATTGCGTTCAGTTTAACGATAAAAAAACACTACCCTACATCAAAGCCATCAGTATTGTAGATGAATATTTAGAACATGCCAGAGTTTTAGTATTTGAACATGGTGGCAAGCCTAAAGTATATATTAGCAGCGCCGACTGGATGGTACGCAACCTCGATCACCGAATCGAAGCAGCTGCACCAATTACCGACCCTGCACTACAAGCCGAAATCATTAATATTCTACAAATTCAGCTAAAAGACAACGTAAAAGCCCGAATTCTCAATAGCAGTCTTAACAACGAGTATGTATCTTCGAACAGTAAAAAGAAATTTAGAAGTCAGGTAGAGACTTACTTATACTTGCAGCAAAAATCGTAACCCAACATTGAAGCTAGCAGCCATCGATATAGGGAGTAACGCATCTCGCTTACTCATTTGCGAAGTAATTACCGATAGTTACGGTAATCCCATTTTCAATAAACTCAACCTCGTTCGTGTTCCTTTACGGCTTGGGTTCGATGTGTTCGAAACAGGCCATATTGGCAAGCAACGTACCGGCATGGTGATACAAACCATGAAAGCGTACCAACACCTCCTCAATGTGTACGATGTGCAACACATCAAAGCATGTGCCACCAGTGCCATGAGAGATGCTACCAATAGCAATGATATCATTCGCAAAGTGAAAATGGAAACAGGCATAGAAATTGAAATTTTATCAGGCGATACAGAAGCGAACATGATTTACGAAAATCATATTGCCGAAAGCCTCGATAAAGAACACAGCTACCTGTACATAGATGTTGGCGGAGGTAGTACTGAACTCACTTTTTTTGCCGATGGGAAATTACGCTACAAAGAATCGTTCAACATTGGTACCATTCGCCTACTTAAACGACAAGTAACCGATGTTCATTGGGATGAAATGAAAGAACATTTAAAATCAAATACCAAAAGCAAGCACCCCATGATTGCAATTGGTAGCGGCGGCAATATCAATAAAGTATTCAGCCTCAGTAAAAAGAAAGATGGTAAGCCCTTATCGTTCGATCTACTGAAAGATTATTACAAAGAACTTAGCAGCGTTTCAGTACCCCAACGTATGGAAATGTATAAACTGCGTGAAGACCGTGCCGATGTTATTGTTCCAGCCCTACAAATTTATACCAATGTTATGCGTTGGGCC
>DMPB01000200.1:0-4375 GCA_003456175.1 Chitinophagaceae bacterium
TCTAAGAAATCGGTTCTATCGTCGGCAGGTAATTCATTGAGCAGTTCTGCTGTTTTAAAACTAGGTAAAGCTTTTACAATATCTTTTTGTTGGGTAACATCTAGTATTTTAAAAACACTGGCTGCTCTATGAATACTCATATTAGCAATAATGCTAGCCTCATAATCGGGATTATCGTTAATTAATTGTGCAACATCGCTAATATTCTGATGATTGAGGAAATCACGAATTTCTAATTTATCGTCGGTAATGATGATTTGTTCAAACTGTTCTTGAAGCGAAATTTGTTCTAGTTCCATAAGCACAGTTTTGGTTATTTAACAATTTGGAGTTGTTGCAATAGTTGCACAACCCTACTTACAGGCAGCCCCATTACATTATAAAAGCAACCTTCAATTTTTTGAATACCAACAACACCAATCCATTCTTGTATGGCGTAGGCTCCAGCCTTATCAAAGGGTTGATATTGGTGTACATACCAAGCTAATTGCTCGCTGCTAAGTGTATTAAAATACACATTAGTTGTATCACTAAAGCAATGTGTAACGCCTTGATGTAATAGACATACCCCTGTAATAACCTGATGTTGTTGCCCATTCAATAACTTTAATGTTGCTATTGCTTCTTCTGTATTGGCAGGCTTTCCGATAATGGTTTCGTTTATCACAACAATTGTATCGGCGGCTAATATTGGCGCATGTTGCAGCGGGTGGTTGGTTGCTTGCATTTGTACCGCCACAGCCAAAGCTTTTTCTGTAGCAATATGTATCGGCACTTCATTTACCGCAAGGTGGTTCGGGTAGGATTCGTCAGTGGCGCTAACCATTACTTCGAAGTCGATGTGTGCCCACTCCAGCAACTGCTTGCGGCGGGGCGATTGAGATGCTAATACAATCATGCAGCGAAGATAACAACCCCCAAGCAGAGGTAGCACTTGTTGCGTTTTGGGTTTTATACCTTTTCTTTGCTACGATGGCAACCATTGTATATACACATTGTCCGGCTTGTAAGCACAATAGTATTAGAAAAGTGCTTGTAGCGCAAGATTATACCGTATCTCAAGAAAAGTATGAAGTATGGGAGTGTGGGCATTGTAGCTTACGTTTTACACAAGCAATACCCGATGCAACGCATATAGGAAAGTACTATCAAAGTGATGCCTACGTGAGCCATAGCGATACGAAGCAAGGTATTGTGAACAAGCTCTATCATTTTATTCGCAGTATTACCTTACGGCAAAAGTCGACGCTGGTAGCAAAAGCTAGCGGTGTATCTAAAGGGCGTTTGTTAGATGTTGGTGCTGGAACCGGTGCTTTTGCACATGTAATGCAACAGCAGCAATGGCATGTAACAGCATTAGAGCCCGATGCTACTGCAGTGCACAATGCACAGAAAAATTATGGGTTAGCATTACAACCTTTGCAGCATTTATTTCAAATGCCGGCACAAGCGGTAGATGTTATTACCATGTGGCATGTGTTAGAGCATGTGCACGACTTACACGGTTATTTAGCAACGTACAAAAAGGTGCTACAGCCCAATGGAACATTAATAGTTGCAGTACCTAATTATACCAGTGGCGATGCGTTACATTATCAAGAAGCATGGGCTGCTTACGATGTGCCAAGGCATTTGTACCATTTTTCGCCACGAAGCATGCAATTATTAATGCAACAACATGGTTTTGAGGTAGTAGCCATCAAACCCATGTGGTTCGATAGTGTATATGTAAACATGTTGAGCGAAACCTATAAAACAGGCAAGCGCAACTTATTGGCAGCCTTGTGGCATGGTATGCGAAGCAACCTATCAGCCCTGCGTAATACAGCTAAATGTAGCTCCATTATTTACATTATTAAACATGCGCAAGCATGATAAAAGCATTTCGTTTTTTATTCAGTTTGTATGGCTTAATCACTTTTGTTATTGTGATGTGTTTGGCATTGCCCTTTGTTCTGGTAACGCCGTTATGGGGCAAAGTGAAAGGTGGTAACATGGTATATGCCATTTGTAGGGTATGGGCTAAAACATGGTATTTGCTTTGTGGTTTCAAACATGAAACCTTGTATGAGCACCCACACGATGCAAGTAAGCAATATGTATTTGTGGCCAATCATGCAAGTTATATGGATATTCCGCCGATTGTATTAGCCTTTAATCAACCGGTACGTGTACTTGGTAAGTACGAAATGGTGCGATACCCAATTTTTGGAGTGATTTACAGACTTGCCGTGGTAATGGTAGATAGGAGAGATGCAGAAAGGCGTGCTAAAAGCGTTAGGGCACTTAAAAAAGCATTGCAATTAGGTATTTCCATTTTTATTTATCCAGAAGGTACGTTTAATGAAGATGATAGCAAACCCTTACGGGAAATGTTTGATGGCGCTTTTAGGCTAGCTATTGAAACACAAACACCCATTAAACCAATGCTGGTAATTGATGCTTTAGATAGGTTGCACCATAGTTCCATTTTTTCGTTGAATCCCGGAAAAAATAGAGTAGTTTTTTTAGATGAAATTTCGGTTGAGGGCTTACGGTTAAGCGATTTGCCACTGCTAAAAAGCAATGTAGCTGCTGTGATGGATGCTGGGCTTCGCCGGTATCGTTCTTATCCTGCGGCGAGTTAACATTTGCCGTAAGGCTATTGGTATTTATGTATTTTCGTAAGCTATGCAAGTGCAGTCGATACCATTTTCAGAATATCATGCTTGGGCCGAAATTATTATTCCGCTTGCGTTGCCAAAAAACTTTACTTGGGCTATACCGGCTGCACTAGAACCGAAGCTTAAAATTGGCATGCGTGTAGAAGTAACGCTAGGAAAAAACAAGCGATATGCCGGTATTGTAAAGCATATTTTATATGAAGCCCCAGCTTACGAAACCAAGCCCATCATTCAAATTCTAGATGAGCAACCCGTTGTGTTTGCGAAGCAACTAGCTCTATGGGAGTGGATGGCTGGTTACTATTTGTGTACCGAAGGCGATGTAATGCAAGCTGCTGTACCCAGTAACTTAAAATTGAATAGCGAAACGGTACTCAGTTGGAACGAAGCACACGATGATGATATTAGTGACCTCGATGATAACGAGTATTTAGTAGCCGAAGCCTTGCAAATGAAACGTGAGCTTCGCTTGAGTGAAATTCAACAAATTCTAGATGGTAAGCAAGTACATGCTATCATTAAAAAATTATTACAAAAGCAAATATGTTTTGTTTGGGAAGAGTTAAAGCCCAAGTATAAAGAACGGCAAGAAACTTTTGTTTTATTACACCCCGACTATGCTAATGAAGCTGCTTTAGAACAATTATTGAATCAACCAACAAGAGCAACAAAACAAATGGAGTTGCTGCTTGCTTTTTTACATTTCAGTAAGCTGCAACAAGGCGAGGTGAAACAAGTAGAATTGCTTCAAAAGGCAAATGCATCGGCAGCACAATTGAAGGGGTTGATAGATAAAAAAATTTTATATACTGAAAGGCGTTCAGTGCATCGATTACCGCAATTGCCGCCAATGTCGAATGTAGATTTTGCGCTGTCTGATGCACAAACAAAAGCCTTAGAAAGCCTTCAAAATTCATTACAAACACAGCCAATAGTATTGTTGCATGGTGTTACCGCAAGTGGCAAAACACAACTTTACATCCACCTCATTGCAAAATACCTGCAAGCTGGTAAGCAAGTGTTGTATATGTTGCCAGAAATTGCTTTAACTGCACAAACGATTCGACGATTGCAGCAGCATTTTGGCGGTAACATTGCAGTGTATCATAGCAAGTTTAACCCCAACGAACGTGTAGAATTGTGGCATAAAGTACGTGAGGGTAACATCCGTATTGTGCTTGGTGCTCGTAGTGCCATGTTACTACCTTTTCAAGATTTAGGACTCATTATTATTGATGAAGAACACGATGCAAGCTACAAACAGCAAGATCCTGCACCGAGGTATCATGCCCGAGATACTGCTATTTATTATGCAAGTTTGCATCAGGCCAAGGTAGTATTGGGCAGTGCAACACCAAGTATTGAAAGTTATTATAATGCCCTTACGGGTAAATACGGACTTGTTACTTTAAGTGAACGTTATGCCGATGTAGCATTACCTGCTATTGAAATGGTAGATACTAGAATGTTAGCAAAAGAACATAAGGCTAAAGTATTATTATCGCCGGCATTGCACGAAGCAATTACACAAACACTTGCGGCACATAAACAAGTGATTATTTTTCAAAATAGGCGTGGGTACACACCCTACCAAGTATGCGGCGTTTGTGGTTGGGTGCCACAGTGTAGGCATTGTAGCGTAAGCTTAACCTACCATAAAAGTACCAATAAGTTAAGCTGTCATTATTGTGGAACGCATTATCCGGTAGTAC
>DMPB01000200.1:4594-11775 GCA_003456175.1 Chitinophagaceae bacterium
ATTATCCGGTAGTACAAACTTGTCAAGCATGTGGTAGTAGCGCATTTGTAGAAAAAAACTTTGGTACTGAACGTGTAGAAGAAGCTTTTGCCGAAGCGTTTCCGCATGCAAAAGTTGCTCGTATGGATTATGATAGTGTGAAAGGCAAGTACGATCACGATAACCTAATTCAACAATTCGAGCAACAAAAACTTGATATACTTGTAGGTACGCAAATGCTCGTTAAAGGGCTCGACTTTGCACACGTACAATTAGTAGGTGTATTAGATGCCGACGGGCTGTTGCATTTCTCCGATTTTAGAGTGAATGAGCGTGCCTATCAATTATTAGAGCAAGTAAGCGGTAGGGCCGGACGTAAAGATGGGTTGGGTAAAGTAATGATACAAGTAAGCGATGTGCAACATCCTGTTCTGCAATTTGTACGAAATCACGATTTTAAAGCGCTATACGATTTTGAACTACCTAATCGGCAACTATTTCAATACCCACCTTTTAGCCGTGTTATTAAGCTTACGTTTCGGCACAAACAATCGCATATTGCAGAAGATGCTGCACACTGGGTAATGAAAGGCCTTGCGGCAAATTATGGAACATTTATACAAGGCCCTGCACAACCAGTTATCAATCGTATTCGCAACGAATACTTATGGGAAGTTTTGATAAAGTTGCCCCGTAATACTAAGCTAATAGCACAATGTAAGCAAGCTATACGCCAACAAATACAAATACTACAAAGCGATAAAACCTATCGTTCGGTACATGTAATTCCTGATGTTGATGTGATTTAATAAATATTTACGTAAGTACATAATTACTATACGCTGCTTTAATACGTTTGTGAAAAATACCGCATGCCAACAAACTGCTAGCATGTAGTGCCAATATTGTAAAGCTAGGGAATATTGCATAGGCAAGCAGCAGCACAAGGTTTAGGCGAATGTATTCTAAGTATAGCACCCATTGCTTTTGTTCTAGCATAGCGCCATTATGTATACAGCTTAAAATAATCCAAGCAAACAAAAGTGCAAATGCAATTCCATGAATGTAGTGTTCGAATAAAATGGTAAAGAATAATACCAACAAGGTTATAGTAGTATTAATGGTAATATTTCTGCGTAGCGCTTCACTTACTATTTGATTGTGGTTAGTACGTAATAGTTTACGTTCTAAAAAGCTGCGAATTCTTGGGTCTATCGCTTCTGGTGAGCGAAATGGTAGTGTTAGTTTACGGCGTATTCCTTTTGTTCTTTGTATCGCAACTGCTAATTCTAAGATAAAGTGAAAATGTTGCCATAGAAAGCTGTAGCTGTTCAGCGGCTTTGTAATGCCGTATTTTGGTGTTTCGGTTTCAGGTGCAAATGTGCCAAAGAGCTTATCCCATATAATGAGTACATCGCCATAATTTTTATCGAGATAACAAGTATTACAACTATGGTGTACACGGTGGTGCGATGGGGTAACGAACAGGTATTCTAACCAGCCAAGCTTACCTACTAATTGTGTATGTGTGAAAAACGGATAAGCCCCATGAATTAGCAACATTATTGCTACCGCTTTCGGATCGAACCCTAAGAGTGGTAATACACTCCAAAAGCCCCCTCTGATAACGGCTTGCAGCATTGTAATACGAGCAGAAACAGTATAATTAAAATCTTCGCTTTGGTGGTGTATGCCATGCACGCCCCACAACGCTGATACCTCGTGCCCCCAACGATGATACCAGTACCAAACAAAATCTGTAGCCAAAAATAAAAGCAGCCATATCCACCATGCACTAGCAATATTAAACAAGCGATGATGCTCAAAAATCCACTGATACCAATATACAAAGAGGGCGGTGGTAAGTAGGTCGCATACTCTTTCGGCTATACCAACGTTAAGGTTGGCTATGCTTTCATTAAAGCTATGAACGGTAATAGCTTTCTTTTGTGCTAGTCGGTACTCTAGCCACATCAATAATAAAAACAGAGGCACTGCTAATGCCAGCCAGTTAAGTTGCATACGTTTTATTTAGTCTACAAAAATAGTAGGGTATTTTAAACAACCAAAAAATGCTCTTGCAAGCGCTAACCTTACGGTAAATGTTGAACCACGTTTACAACTTAATTGTAGATTACTTTAATGGCTACAGTTGGTATGTACTATGTAAGAGCATTACTATAAATCGTATTTCACACTTGCTATGCCATGTATGCCAACTAAGGGTACTTGGTATAAACTTTGTTGTAATACTTGCACATTGGCATTGGTATAAAATTTTTGATTCGCTAAGTTCAACGCCTTTACATAAAAGGTCAAATGCTTTTTTGGGAAGCCAATATTGAATTCTGCATCGGTGAAGAATAATGTAGCTTGCTTGTTGCCGCCAATATCGCCGTTGTACCATTCTGAACTTAGTATAATATTGGCATTTTTACCTATAATAACACGTTGTCTTAGCAATGCCTTAATGATTGCGTTACGATTATTACTGTTGTTAATAGTCTGGCTAAAATTGATGCTTGTAATTGTGTAAAATAGGCTAGCTGAAGCAAAGTATTTTTTACGTATGTTAAATTTAGAATTGGCAAAAGTATAAAGAAACGTTGCAGTACCAGTTTTAATACGATTGGTAATTAGTATTAGATTTTCATTAATATTAGCTCCTATGCCAAATGAGCCTAGCGGTTGCCTTTTTTTATTTTCAATATTGTTATTGATAGTGAAGCTAAAAGATTGTAATGGCTTACGTATAAAACTATCTGTAGTAAACTGAATGATATCTTGTAGGTTGCTGGTTAATATTGGATTTCTGTTTCTTATTTCATACTCAAATTGCACAAGGGTACTTAACTTGGCTTTTGGAATACTAAATGCCATGATAGTATTAAGCTTGATAGTTTTAATAGGGCTACTTGTATGTTTATAACTTGTGAAGTTATTTATATTTCTACTGAATAGTATGCTTGTTTGTTGATATTCTGGTAGTGCATTTTCGGCCATGCTAAAACTTGTTTGAAAGTAATTTCTAGCTTTCTTACCTAAATAGAATTTGTGCATGATTTCTGCTTCATACTCGGGAAAAATGTAAGAAAGATTAATGCTATTTTCGTGACGTTGGGCTGCAAAAACACCTGCTTTAACTTTAACGGATAAAGGAATGGTTGCAATGGTAATATTCTGTTGATAGTTAGAGCTAAGTCTAAAGAAGTCGTAAACTCCATTATTCGCAAATGATGATAGTGAAGTATCTCTTAAGCTAGCGTTATTCGATTTGAACAATAAGTTGTTTTGTACGGAAAAGCGTTGCCAATGAGCTTTTAAGTGGTATACTTTAACATTATTCCTGCGCTTAGTGGCTTGCTCAATAGTAAACTCACTGTTCTGATTTGTAAGTTTTACGCCTTGCTGTAATTGACTGTAAGTAGCTGGTAGTTGAAATATAGTAGGCCAATCTGCAGAAAAACTATTAGCTAATTGTATGTTGTTGTTAAAGCTATAACTACCGTTTAGAACATAAGCTTTATTGCTATGCACTCTTTTGGTATAAGTTACTTGTGTTTGTATAAAATGCCAATTATTACCAATGCTATTATAAAATTGGCGAGGATCGTTGTTAATTGAAGCGATACTTTGTTGTTGATTAATTGCATTATTGCGATAATATTGAACAAAGGTGTTAACGCGACTATTGCTATTAGCTTGGTAATCGTTTGAATAGGTAATTGTTATAAATGATGGCTTATTGGTAATTAAGTTAGTATCTGTTCTACTAACAAAAAGGTTGTTGTTGAGTATGGTAGATGTATAAAAAGTTTCTTGATTTTGTTGGTCGGTAACATTGGCAAATTCTAACTTTTGCTTAAGTCTATTCGTTGCAGGTAAGGTTACTTGAAAGTTGTTGGAAAATTGCTTGTTTCTAATGTAACGTTCGTTATTGAAGTTGTTAATTGTAGCAAGTTGTAGTCCATTCATTAGCCAGTCGCTTGCATTTCTAACAATCGCGGGTTGCGATTCGTTGTATTCTTGTGTTCCGATGCCCTTGCCAATAGAGTTGAAATTGCCAATATATCCCATTTTTATTTTTCCATAAATAGAGAATAACACAGGATTAATATAGTAGCGTTGGTTAGTGCCTCCACCAACTTCACCACTACCAAAAGCAGCCTTTAGTTTGGCTTTATTAAGCGTTAAGTTTAAGAAAACTCTATTTTCATTTTTTAATCCCTTGAGTAGCGTGTTTTTGTTTTGATTTTCGAGGGCTTGCACTACATCAATAACATGAATTGGCAAGTTGTTAATTAGTAGGTTTACTTTATCTGCCATTATTTCTTCGCCATCAATCATTATTTTCTCAACAGGTTTCTTTTTGTAGAGTAAAGTGCCATCATCTTTTACTTCAAAATCGGGGAGTTTCAATAGCAAGTCTTTTAACTGTCTTTCATCGCCTTCTTTAAAGGCACTTGCTCTATGAAAAGTGGTATCTCCTCGTTGCCAAACTGGGGGAGCTTTAATGGTAATACCTTCAAGGTTATTCACTTTCAATAATAGTGTAGCTTTAATGGTGATACTTACCTGTGATGGTGTGGCATATACTACCTCGTATTTTTCGTAGTTAACATGTGTAATTGTAATGCGGATACTATCGCTATGGGCATTTGTAATGTTGATGTTAAAGGTAGAATCATTACCGGTGTTGGTATAAGCCAGTACTAATTTGTTATTGGTACTCGCTACTTTTACATAGGCATTGGTAACACCCTTGCCATTTGAATTGGTGATAACGCCTTTTATAAGCACCGATTGTGTGAATGCTCGTAAGCTACTTGTAAATACTAGTAGGTAAGTAAATAAAATAGCAATAAAAGCTTTATACATGAAGGTTGGAAATACTATTAAGATGCTTTTCTAAAAGGTGCTAGGGTTCTAAAAGGTTCATTAAATTCTGCAGGCCAGAATATAGCATCGTTAATAGGTTCATTCATGCGGTAATTTTGTAAATTGAATGAAAGATTATATGCTGGGATTTTGCCTTCAATAACTAAGCCAGGTAATCCTATGAGGCCAAAAAAGTTGTTATTGCAAGGTATGTCTGAACAAAACCAAACATCGAAATTGATACTTCCGGTGGGGCTAAGCCACTTTGCTCTTTGGCAGGTAAAGCCTGCTATTACTTTTACTTCAGGGAGTATTTGCCAATTTTGATAATTGGGGTCAAATTTTCTAACCGAATTTGATGGTTTGTCAATTAATTTATTATTAGAATCAGTTCTATGTCTCATAATCAGAGAATCGGTGCTGATATAATAAACATGTTGTATTGTATCGGTGCTTAGCGTTAGACCGATACTGCCATGATCATTTGTATTGATATCAATAGTGCCATCGGGATAGTCTTTTAGGTACAATGGCTTTAAGTAGCTAATGCATCTTGTATTGGTGGTATATAAATAACCATTGTAGTTGACATCAAAAGTTTTTGCCGGTAAGCCGTCGCCATCGCTAATAGTTCGTAGCATGGTAACTTGATAGGAGGCAGTTATGTTTTGAGCTGTAGCTATTACAATACTGCTTAGCATATAAGTTAATAGAACAATCCTTTTCATAAGCGCTTTTCATAAATTAAAAAAAATATATATAGCGTAGTAAAGATATAGTGTGTTTTAAAATTTTTCATTAAAACATGTAAAATATATGTTAACAATAAAATCTGTAAGGTTGCAATCTTAGTTTAGAGTAGAATGCTTACTTGTATGGGTGTTCGCAACTTTTATAAGAAGTAATATGGGTATACAAGCTCTTTTAATTGTGCACTATCACAGTTAAAAGAGCTTACAAATACTGCTCGTAAGTGCATTAAAAATTAAGTAAATTGTACTCGAAATACAATGATTCGTTTTTACTCAGCTTTATTATATAACATAATTATCTATCAATCTTACTTCACCTAAAAAGGCTGCTACAAGTACAACGAGTGGTGTACTGCCATCCCAATCGGTTATGGGTTCGAGTGTGTGTGCATGCGCAAGGCTTACATAATCAATACTGGTAAAACCTGCATCGAGTAGTTGTTGTGCTGCATTACTGGCTAAAGTAGTAGTATCGCCTGGTTGAAGCTTACTTTTAATGAATTGCATTGCTTTGTAAATGGCTGTGGCCTGTTGGCGTTGTTCCGGATTCAAACGCATATTTCTGCTGCTCATTGCCAAGCCATCGGCCTCTCTTACTGTTGGTGCAATAATTATCTCGGTTGCAATGGGTATTGTTTTTACCAGTTGCGTTAGTACCATACATTGTTGATAATCTTTCTGGCCGAGTAACATTTTACCGCAAGGTACTATGTTCAACAAACGGTGTACTACCTGACAAACGCCTTGAAAATGACCGGGACGGTGGCTACCTTCAAACACGGTTTCTAAAAAACCTAACTCGTAATGGCGTGTCGCTTGTGTGCCTTGCGGATACATTTCTTGCACCGAGGGTAAGAAAAGCAAATGGCAGCCCACCGACTCTAACAAACGAATATCGTTAGCTATGGTGATGGGGTATTTGGCAAAATCGTCGGGGTTATTGAACTGCGTAGGATTAACGAAAATGCTGCAAATGGTAAAAAGTTCTAAGGATAGGCTTTGTTCTATCAAGGCTAGATGGCCTTGGTGTAAGGCTCCCATAGTGGGTACAAACCCTGTTTTAGAACGGGTAATTTGTTGTTGTTGTAGGTGTTGCTGTAGTGCGGCAACTGTGGTGCAAACAATCATAATGCTAATTGGTTCTAAGCCTTTCGGTGCAATGTATTGTGATTCGGCGGTATTTGTGTACTTTTGCACACTTTCCGAATTTACCCCAAATACTACCCGTAATGGTAACAAAGAAAAGAATATTGTTCATAGCAACCGAAATGTCGCCTTATTTAGAACTTACTGAGTTCGCGGAGATGGTGAATAGGTTGGCTATTAAGAGCAACGAAACAGGCTTAGAGGTACGTTGTATCATGCCTCGTTTTGGTACCATTAACGAACGTAGACACCGCTTGCACGAAGTGGTACGCCTATCTGGTATCAATGTAAGTGTTGATGATGATGATTATCCATTGCAAATTAAGGTGGCATCTTTACCCAATGCCCGCTTACAAGTGTATTTCTTGGATAATGAAGATTTCTACAAGCGTAAGCATGTTTTTCACGATGAAAATGAGCTGTGGT
>DMPB01000200.1:12011-12591 GCA_003456175.1 Chitinophagaceae bacterium
CTGTGGTTTGAAGATAACGACCTAAGAACCATTTTCTTCTGTAAAGGAGCACTAGAAACGGTAAAAAAGTTCGGTTGGCCTCCAGACATTATTCATTGTAGTGGTTGGATGAGTGGGCTTATACCTATGTATATTAAAACTGCTTATAAGCGTGAGCCTGTATTTGCACACAGTAAGGTGGTTTTTACTATTGGTAGCAATACTTTCCATGAAAACTTAGGCGCAGAATTCTTACGTAGGGCTAATATCCACACTAATATTTCCAAAAAGGAACTAGATTTTTACAAGGAGGCTGATAACGTATCTATGTTCAGAGGTGGTGCTGCTTTTGCAGATGCTGTTACCTTTGGTACCGATGCGCCAGACGATACTTTGTTGAAGGAATTTGGCAAAGCAAAAGGAAAAAAAGTATTGCCTTTTTCTAGCTGGGATACTGATTTAACAGAGTATTTAGATTTATACAACGAGCTTGCCAGCAAGTAGTTATTGACTCATTTTAATTTGGTTTTTTACCGTGAATGCACGTTTAAGCGTTTTTTTTATAGCTATCCTTTTAGCTGCACAAGCTTGTACTCGTATC
>DMPB01000200.1:12841-25407 GCA_003456175.1 Chitinophagaceae bacterium
TCAGCTCAACAGAAATAGGAGCAGGGCTCATACCGCCTATTGATGGTATCAATACGTTTGATACTTTTTTGACTGTACAAACACGTAATGCCGGTACCGATACCATTCGTGTATCGAGAGCCGACGTACAAGTGGTAGGGCGTATGAGCAACGACCCGCTTTTTGGAACAACCGATGCAACACTTAGCTTAGAAGTAAAGCCTGTGTTTTATCCATATTCTTTTGAAGTTCGGAAAGATTCGTTGTTTCTCGACTCTGTTGTGTTAACATTGGCTTACGATGGTGCCTATGGCGATACCCTAACGCCAATGGGTTTTGAAGTGCGTGAGGTAACAGCCGGTATCAATAATATCAAAGCCGATTCACTTTATAGTAGTACAGATGTAATTCCTGCGAGTAACTTATTAGGAACCTACACCTTAGATCCTCGCAGTTTCGATGATTCTGTAAAAGTGTTCAGAGATACCACCAAAAACCAAATACGGTTTAGGTTAAATAATAGTCTTGGTCAGCGCTTATTAAACGTATTCGATAGCACCAATGCGTATAGAAGTGATTCTGCCTATAAAGCAAATTTTGCAGGCTTACAAGTGCGTCCAACTTCTGGTAATGGGTTGGTAAAAATTAATTTGAACACCACCAACACACGTTTAGCCTTGTACTACAAGTTTAGGCAACGCGAGAGTGGTAGAGACTCTACTACGGTACGCTATTTTAACTTCAATAGTGTACTTTGTAACAGTGCCAACACCATCATCCGTAATAGGAATGGCTCGCAAGCGGCAACGTACTTAGCAGCAGGACAAACCAACAGCAATCAAGATTTGGTATTTCTTCAAGGCGGACCTGGTATGTTCGCTACACTCACCATACCCGGACTAACTACTTTCCCCAATGCTATCATTCATCGAGCAGAGTTGCAGATGGAGCAGATTATTGATAACCCAGTGTTAGATAATTATTTCGCAGCACCTAACATATTCTTAGCAGGCTTCAATGATAGTATTCCTCATTTCGCAGTTCCTAAAGATGTATTATTTGGCCAACAGGGTGTAGGTAATTATTTTGAATTTGGAGGTATTCCATTTAAGAAAACCACGCCTGCCGGCGTGGTAAATGCATACAACTTTAACCTTACACGCTATGTACAGGGTATTGTATCGTTTAAAGAAACAATACATCGTTTAAAATTATATGCACCTTATAAACAGCCCTTAGCTACTAACGCTAGCGGTACTTTTTATTCTGTTGTTGCAGTAGGTGCAGTTAATGTGGCCGGTACAGGTAGAGTACGCTTAGGTGGCGGTAATAATGCTACAGCTCCAATGCGTTTGAGAATTATTTACTCTAAACTTCAATAATAGCAAACTACTATATTTGCTAACATCCATAAAAATTCGAGTTCAATGCCTTATTTATTTACTTCTGAAAGTGTATCTGAAGGTCATCCAGATAAAGTTGCCGACCAGATTTCAGATGCTTTAATCGACAATTTCCTAGCTTTCGATCCTGAGAGTAAAGTTGCTTGCGAAACACTTGTAACAACCGGACAAGTTGTTTTAGCAGGCGAGGTGAAAAGTAAAGCCTACTTAGATGTGCAAGAAATTGCTCGCGGTGTTATCCGTAAAATTGGTTACACCAAGAGTGAGTATATGTTCGAAGCCAATAGTTGCGGTATTTTAAGCGCTATTCACGAACAAAGTGCCGATATCAATCAGGGTGTAGATAAAAAGAAAAAAGAAGAACAAGGTGCTGGCGATCAGGGTATGATGTTTGGTTATGCCACCAACGAAACCGATGATTATATGCCTTTAGCCCTTGATTTAGCTCATAAAATTCTTATTGAATTAGCAGCACTAAGAAGAGAGAATAAACAAATCAAGTACTTACGTCCTGATGCAAAAAGCCAGGTTACTTTAGAGTACGACGATAATAATCAGCCGATCCGCATCGACGCAATTGTTGTTAGTACACAACACGATGATTTTGCAACAGAAGAAAAAATGCAAAAGAAAATTCACGATGATATCGTGAAAATTTTAATTCCTCGTGTTAAGAAAAAATATACTAAGTACGCACATCTGTTCAATAACAAAATCAAGTATCACATTAACCCAACGGGTAAGTTTGTGATTGGTGGTCCGCACGGCGATACAGGTTTAACAGGGCGCAAAATTATCGTAGATACCTACGGTGGTAAAGGTGCACACGGTGGTGGTGCTTTCAGTGGTAAAGATCCTAGCAAAGTAGACCGTAGTGCAGCGTATGCAACACGCCACATTGCTAAGAATCTTGTTGCTGCTGGCATTTGCAACGAAGTATTGGTACAAGTATCGTACGCTATTGGTGTTAAAGATCCGATGGGTATTTATGTGAATACCTACGGCACTGCTAAGGTTGATAAAACTGATGGTGAAATTGCAGCGATTGTATCGCAGTTGTTCGATATGACGCCTTATGGTATCGAAACTCGCTTAAAACTTCGTAACCCTATTTACAGCGAAACAGCAGCTTATGGCCACATGGGTCGCAAGCCAGAAGTAGTTACCAAAGAGTTCAAGAGTAACGATGGTAAGGTGGTAAAGAAAAAAGTAGAACTATTTACTTGGGAAAAGCTTGATTACGTGAAAGAAGTAAAAAGAGCTTTTAGTAATAAATAATCGTAGCAGCATTTACCGTAAGGTATTTGTTGATGCAAGCCTTGTTACCATGTAACAAGGCTTTTTTAACCTAGTAACCTTGCGGTAAATAAGAGCCCTACGGCAAATGAATACGCACAATGACGAGGGAAAAAAAATTTATACGTGTAGCTATCGCTGAAGCAAAAAAAGGAATGGAACGCAACGATGGCGGGCCATTTGGTTGCATTATTGTACAAGGTGATACCATTGTAGGTAGGGGAAATAACAGGGTTACAAGTAGTAATGACCCCACAGCACATGCCGAGGTGGTTGCGATTAGAGATGCTTGTAATAACCTAAGCACATTTCAATTGAGTGATTGCGAATTGTATACGAGTTGCGAGCCTTGCCCCATGTGTTTAGGCGCTATTTACTGGGCGAGACCTAAAAAAGTATACTATGCTTGTACCAAACAAGATGCTGCCGATGCCGATTTTGATGATAGCTTTATATACCGTGAAGTAACATTGCCATTGCATGAACGAAAAATTCCGATGGAGCAGCTATGTGCTGAAGATGGTAGGGCTGTTTTTGAAGCATGGAAACAAAAGCAGGATAAAACAGCTTATTAATGTTTTGAGCTGTTTCAATAATTAATAGGGCGGCCTTCGGCCGCCCTATTAATTATTGAAATTTTAAGTATGCTAAGCTGTAACCCTTGCTATATCTTGAGGTGTAAATTCTACAATCATTACTTGTCCTAAAGTTTCAAGGGCAACATACACCTTCTTCTTACTTGCTTGCTTAATCACTTTTCCTTGTTTGTTCATGAAAACGCCACGTACAACACGAATTTCAGTATTAGCTTCAAAACTACCGATACTATGAACGGTGATGTTGGTAACGCTTGAGTCTTTCAAAAAATTCTTAATTGTATCAATTTCTTCGTTACGAATAACAGCTGGCTTACCCATGTGAAACACAAAGTTCAGCACGCCATCTGTTGTAACAACTTTAGCACGCTCGGCTTCTGTTACGTGTACGAATACGTAGCCTCTGAAAAGTGGCTCATCAATGGTTTTTTTTCGATCACTCCATTGTTTTACTACTTTTTGTGTAGGGCACCATGCTTTAATGCCTTTGGCTGAGATTAGTGTACTTACTTTTTTCTCCCACCGCGGTTTTGTATACACGGCCAACCATCTGCTTTCTTGCTGTTCTAATCCTTGGTTCGTCATAAGTAGTACTACTATTGCGTTGCAATATTAATGCTTGCCAGGTTCAATCGTCAATATTTATCTTTAGTACTGCTAGCCGCGAGTTATAAGCACATGTTATTTGTTGTTCGCAAATACCGCTTGCTTGCTTAGCAATAGGCTTACAATATCGGCTGTTTCATTTACATAAATATCGGTACGTAAGTTTTTAAGCCATTGCTGATAGCGTTCGCCTTTGGCCTGATCGGGGTTGTTGTAGAATTTATCTTTATCGATAATCAAGGCTTCTATCTGCATGTCTTGAGACAGCTTTAAAGCATTATCGTTTTGCTTCACACGGTCTCTTACCTCAGCCTGTTCTTGTTTGTATTTAGTAATGCTTAAACTATACGGTAATGAAGAACGGTTACTGAGCCAAGCTGCATTTTGCCGTAAGGTTACAAAAGCTTTGTTCTGAGCAATTTTACTAGTCGATGTTTTTACTACATCATCCACTTGAAATTCAGTACTTGTTTTGAACGGTGCAGCGGGTATTTGATCCCAAGCTAAAGCGTTTTTTGTATCCTTTTCACGGAATTTCAGATACTCATAAGTGTCGGGTATTACCACATCTGAGTATACGCCTTTAAGCTGTGTACTACCTCCATTGATGCAGTAGAACTTCTCGAAGGTAAGTTTCAATGCCCCACCATCGGTACGGCCCGTAAAGAAGTCTACTTGCTTGCCTAACGGCAAAGTTTTTTGTACAGTGCCTTTGCCGAAAGTGCTAGTACTACCAACAACAATACCTCTTTTATAGTCTTGAATAGCGGCCGCAAAAATTTCTGATGCACTGGCGCTTAATTCATTCACCATTACAGCTAATGGACCATTGTATAATACTGATGGATCTCTGTCTTCTAGCACTTGTGGAGCACCATCTTTATCTTTTACCTGTACTACAGGGCCTGTTTTAATAAATAAGCCTACCATGCGTACTACTTCGTACAAACTACCACCGCCGTTGTTTCGTAGATCAATTACAAGTCCGTCGATTTTCTCAGCTTTTAGTTTCATCACCTCGCCTGCAACATCTACCGAAGCACGGCTACCATTAGGGTTTTCGAAATCTGCATAGAATTCTGGTAAGTAGATGTACCCAATACGCTTACCATCGGGTTGCGTTATTACAGCACTTCTTGCTGCGGCTTCATCTTGAACAATTTTTTCGCGGATAAGGCTTACAACTTTGGTGGCACCATCAGCTTTTTTTACCGTAAGGCGAACTTCAGTGCCTTTTTCACCACGAATAAGTTTCACAGCATCGTCAATAGCATAGCCTGCAATATCTACAGGTTCGCCAGTGCCTTGAGCCACTTTCACAATCATATCGCCCACCTGTAGTTCCCCACTTTTAAAGGCTGGGCTACCTGGTACGATGCTAGCGATTTTCATGCCCGCATCTTCTTCTCGAAGTTGTGCACCTATGCCAAAAAATTTATTACTCATTTGCTCATCAAAAGCACGCTTTTCGATAGGGGCAAAATACTCGGTATGTGGATCCATCATTTCAGTGATGGTATTCAAAAAGAGGCTAAACTGTTCGTTATCTTCTAAGCGTTTTTTATTGCGATCAAAAAAGCGCTCCATGGTTTTAAGTACTCTTGTTCTTGCAATTACCTCTAGTTCTGCATCGGTTTTAGTAGCCATGGTATCTAGCTCAACTTTTGCAGGTTTTTCGCTGGTTGTTTCACTACCAAGCGTTGCTTCGTTGGATTTTTTATTATTGTTTTTAGCGGCGTTATCACGTTGCTCTTGCAGTTCTACAAAACGCTCTAAAACCATGTATTTTAAACGCTTACGCCAGCGTTCGGCACGTTCTTTCTCGTTTGGACAAAAGCTAAGTTGTTCTGCATCCAGTACTACAGATTCATCTGTGTTAAAACTGAAAGGTTTGGCCAGAATAGCACGATACAATTCTCTGGTTTCTTGAATACGTTTTTTGAATATTTCTCCGACGGCAGTATAGAATTGTACGGGGTTACTGCCTTTTATTTCATCGTCGATGGCAGTTTCGTATTTCTTTAAGCTGTTGATATCAGATTGTAAAAAGATATTCTTTTCGCTATCTAGTTTTTCAAAATATTCTTTGAATACCGACTTCGAGAAAGCGTCGTTAATTTTCTTAGGACTAAAATGTTTTTCCTCTAATACGGCACCTATTGTTTGTAGTAATATTTGTTGTTTGGTTGGGGTGCCATCTTTACTAGTGCCAAAACTAGTATACGCCCAAAAGCTTAATCCAACAATGCCTGCCGCTGCGAAGGGCCATACTTTTTTACTTAACATGATTGCTGCTATTTTATTTGAGAGCATTTGCTACGAATGTAGGGTAAATTGAACGCGGCTTACTGCCGTTGGTCACTAATATACACATTACAACATTACTTGCTTGCACTACTTGGTGGCGTGTATTCTATTACTAGCTTAGCGTTGCGTTGTTCGGTACTAGTGAGTACGATTTCGTAGCGCTGTCGCCCTGCCTTTATAATGACAAATGCCGTATTGGGGGGTACCGTGCCTAAACTTTCTGCTACTACTACAATTTCATAGGTTGTACTTACGGGACTTGCTTTTACCTGTACGGTTTGTGCTTTTGCTGTAAGGCGCTGTTTATTAATCACCAACTCATGATTAACATACACGCTTATGGTATCACCATCGATTTCACCATTATCGTAAAAGCTTATTTCAATGTTTGGATCTGCAACTTGAAATACTCGGGCTAATTTGTTTTCCCGCAGCTCTAAAATTTTAGGTTTGGGAGTTTCAATAGGTTGGGCTACAGGCTTTTCTGGTGCTGTATTTGCAGCAACAGGGGCTTCTACAGGAGTGGGAAGATTGTTGCTTTTGCCTATTGCAATGGGAGTAGTATTCTTATTAGCTATTGCAGGTTTTGACTGAGGCTTTACCGTTGTAGGTTTTTTAATGTTGGTTCCAGCTGTTTTTGTGGTAGCAGGTTTTGTAACAGTGGGCTTTTTAACAGTTGTAGGCTTATTTACCGTAAGGTTATTAGGCTTGTTAGTGGTAGGCTTTTTATTTATCAGAAAATCTTCTTTGTAGAATTCGCTTTCTTCTACTTTTTCGAGATACACTGTGCCGCTGCCGCAATCGCGGTTTTGACTAGTGATGCTGGTGAAAGTGCCTGTTAATGTTTCGAGATTACCTTCTTTGCTATACTCTAAGTAACAAGTCATAGGGCAGGCATCGGAACCGTCGGCAATTTTTGTTTCGATCATGTGTGTCTCACGAAGAATAATGTTTTTTGTTTTCGACATGTAAATGCCTTGTAAGCCGGCTTTTCCATAAAACACAGTGGTTCTATAACTATAAGTAACACCTTTAACGCTGCCACCTTTGGCGGCATCTATTTGTACTTCGTATTTGTAGCGAACGGTACCGCCATTCCCCAAAAAGTAACCACGCCAAACACCTGTTAAATTTTGTGCTTGTACACCTATGCTGAGTGCGAAAAATAAAAATGCAATAATTATTCTTGGAACCATAATAACAAATCTACAACGGCAATATAAGTATGTAAGGTAAAGAAGCGTTAAGGTTTTGCGTAAATCTGCCTTTGCCTTCGCTTTTGTTTCGTTATTTTCGCCGACTAATTAAGTACTTATTAATTGTATGATTAAAATCACTTTTCCAGACGGTGCTATTCGTGAGTACGAAGCAGGAGTTTCGGCTCTGGAAATAGCCAAAAGCATCAGCGAAGGGCTGGCCAGAAAAGTTTTGGCAGCCAAAGTAAATAATGAAGTATGGGACGCTACACGAACCATAACAACAGATGCTACTTTGAACTTGCTGACGTGGGACGATACCGATGGGAAAAGTACTTTTTGGCATAGTAGTGCTCACTTAATGGCAGAGGCTGTGGAAGCTTTGTATCCCGGTGTAAAATTTTGGGTAGGGCCTGCTATTGACCGTGGCTTTTATTATGACATGGATTTAGGTGACCGTAAGTTGAGTGAGGCCGATTTAGAAGCCATTGAAAAGAAAATGGCGGAACTAGCCAAACAACAAAATACTTACTTACGTAAAGAAATATCTAAAAGTGAGGCAATACAATACTTCACCGAAAAAGGGGATGAGTATAAACTTGATTTGCTGCAAAACTTAGAGGATGGTAACATTACCTTCTACAGCCAAGGCAATTTTACAGATTTATGTCGCGGGCCGCATATCCCCACAACAGCGCCTATTAAAGCCATTAAACTAACGAATGTTGCAGGTGCTTATTGGAAGGGCGATGAAAAGAACAAGCAACTTACAAGGGTATATGGTATAACATTCCCAAATCAAAAAGAGTTAGATGAATACCTAGCGCTTTTAGAAGAGGCTAAAAAGCGAGACCATCGTAAGTTGGCTAAAGAATTAAGTTTGTACATTTTCGATGATGACACAGGTAGCGGCTTGCCGTTATGGATGCCTAATGGTGCCATTATTGTTGAAGAACTTGAAAAATTAGCGAAAGAAACAGAAGAAGATGCTGGCTACAAGCGTGTAGTTACACCACATATCGCTAAAGAGAGTATGTATCTTACTAGCGGACATTTGCCCTATTACAAAGACAGTATGTTCCCGCCAATGGAGATGGATGGAGAACGCTACTATCTAAAGGCAATGAATTGCCCGCACCATCATAAAATTTTTGATGCCGAGCCACGTAGTTATCGTGATTTGCCATTTAGAATTGCAGAATATGGTACTTGCTACCGTTATGAGCAAAGTGGTGAGTTGTTTGGTTTAATGCGGGTACGCATGTTGCATATGAACGATGGCCACTTGTATTGTAGCAAAGAGCAATTCTTTGAAGAGTTCAAAGCTGTAAATGAAATGTACTTAAAGTACTTTAAAATTTTCGGCATCGATAAATATGTAATGCGTTTAAGCTTACATGCTCCTGAAAAGTTAGGGCAGAAGTACGTGAACGAACCCGAACTTTGGTTAGAAACCGAAGCTATGGTACGCCAGGTATTGATAGATACAGGCACACCATTTATTGAAGTGCCCGACGAAGCAGCTTTTTATGGCCCTAAAATAGATGTACAGATATACAGCGTTATTGGTCGTGAATTCACATTGGCAACCAATCAGGTAGATTTTAGCAGTGGCAAGCGTTTCAACCTCAGCTTCACCAATAAAAATAACGAACCTGAAACGCCACTCATTATTCACCGTGCACCGCTTGGTACACACGAACGTTTTATTGGGTTCTTATTAGAGCATTATGCAGGTAAGTTTCCGGTGTGGTTAAGTCCATTACAGGTTAAAATTTTACCTATCAGCGATAAGTTTTTGCCCTACGCACAGCAAGTAGAAGCCGCTTTAAAAGCACATCGTGTAAGAGTTGCTATTGATGATCGTAGCGAGAAAATTGGTAAAAAAATTCGTGAAGCCGAGCTTAGCCGTGTGCCATACATGCTAGTAGTAGGTGAAAAAGATATGAACGAAGGCAATGTAAGTGTACGTCGCCAAGGCCAAGGCGATGTTGGTGCTATGCCAATAGCAAGCTTTGTACAGCAAATAGTTACAGAAATTAAAGAACGCAGTAGCTAATTGATATTTATAGCATCATCATTTACCGCAAGGATATTCAAAAAAGTCCTTACGGTAAATGATGACTAAATTCCCAGAAAAACAACTATTTTTATCGGTATAAAAAGTAAAAATTACAGGTGATGGTGGTGATTGATGATTATTTGCTAAAATCCCTGCAATTTTGTACCACAAATAAATTCTTAACAAAAAGTCATTAATGGCATTACCTAACAGAGGCGGCGGACGTTTTAATCCCAGATTTCAAAGACAAGTTGAACCAGAACATCGTATTAACGAGCGTATCAGAGTACCACAAGTACGTTTAGTGGGCGATAATGTAACTGTTGGTATTTACCCTACACAAGAAGCATTACGCATTGCTCAGTCGTTGGAACTTGATTTGGTAGAAATTTCACCCAATGCCGATCCGCCAGTATGTAAAGCTATCGATTACAAAAAGTTTTTGTACGAGAAGAAGAAGAAGGAAAAGGAAATGAAAGCCAACGCCAAGCAAAGCGAGGTGAAGGAAATTCGTTTCACGCCGAGTACCGATGATCATGACTTTGATTTTAAAGCCAAGCACGCTGAATCTTTCTTAAAAGAGGGTAACAAAGTGAAGGCTTATGTACAGTTTAAAGGTCGTGCTATCATGTTCCAAGATAGAGGCCAGTTGTTGTTGTTGAAGTTTGCGGAACGCTTACAAGAGTTTGGTGCATTAGAAGCTATGCCTAAAATGGAAGGCAAGCGTATGTTGGCTATGTTTGCTCCGAAAACTGCTAAGAAGAAAAAAGAAGATGCTCCGAAAGCATAATACATTTACCGTAAGGTATATATTAAAAAAAGCCGTTCCTAGTAAGAACGGCTTTTTTGTATCGGTTTATTCTGGCTATTTTATTTGGCCTTCCACAACATACCTTCATACTTAAAGCGTTCTAGTTCTAAGTAATAGGTATCGTAATCGTCGAGAAAGTCGTATTGTAGATCATAGTATTGCTGTAAGTGTTGGTATAGTTTGGTTTTATTGAAAAACCAGCAAGCATAACTAGCTTCAACACCATAAAAATCGGGTGGTACATTTTGTATGGTGATACGGTCGTAATCTTCGCCGAGGTGATAGCCAATATAATCAAGTAGTAAATAAGGTATCTTGTGTTGGGCTACATTGGTAAGAAATACGTAAGGCTCTGGTAGGTATTGTAGCACACCGCAAATGAGTAGCACATGTGGTTGTTGTTCCTGCATGCAGGCCTCTACTGTTGGGTAAAATTTAAGGATATCGTCTTCGAAGTGTTGCTTTCCTTTTTCTACAAAATGTGCTTGTTCTACGATACACCATTGTAGCTTTTGTATATGCTGTAAGTAAGGCCGCATTTGTAAGTATGTGGTGCCTAAGCTGCCACCAAAATCGAGTACGGTAAGCTGTTGATTATTTTGCCCGGCAATCCAAAGCAAAGAACTTAAAACAGGAAAGTGGTAATGAGGTTTGTCGTAGATAATTCCATCGCGTTCATAAGCAATTTCGCCTTTTTTGAACAACTGTGTGGTGTAAATGATACGTTCTAGAATAGGAGCAGCATCGTAGCCATTGCTTTTTTGCTGTGCTTCTGCAAAAGAGCCGTAGTTGCCCTTCCAGCCATACTTTAAACTATACTCTGAAAGCGTTTTGGCAATCGGTGGTATCAGTTGTTTAATAAAATCTTTCATAATGCTAGTGCCTACAAGATAATGCTTACAGCACTAACGATTGATAGGTAATAGAAGTTTTTTGCTCAAGTATTATTTTCTTGCCGGCAGTTAATTGTGCCATACTATCTGCATTGTAATGCCTTACGGTAAATAATTGCAAGCCCTTACTTACCTGTATATCAAACATGTGTGCTAGGTTAGCGGCAAGTGCATCAATTTTTTCGGGCTTATCATCTATACACAACTGAATGCCAATAGCACCTGTTTGTATCAAATTAGGTTTTATTTTTAATTGTTCGAAGGCTGCATATAGTGCCATCATGGGTTGTTCGCCTACAAAACTATAATCGAGCGTATTAAGTTGTAGTAGTACTTGTTGTGCTTTAATAATTACAATTGGGGGCAGTTGTTTTACACGCTTGCTACTAATAGTAGTACCGGGTAGTTGCATGTCGTTAAAACATTTTACCCGTAAGGGAATACCTTTATTTTGAAGTGGTTTAATAGTTTTAGGATGTATCACCTGAGCACCATAGTATGCCATTTCAATTACTTCTTCAAAACTTAGTTCTGGTAGGTAAGTAGCGTTGGCAAACTGCTTAGGGTCGGCACTCATTACACCTTCTACATCTTTCCAAATCGTTACGCTCTCTGCCGATAAAATATTAGCAAAAATAGCGGCAGTGTAATCGCTGCCCTCACGGCCGAGTGTGGTACTTTCGTTTTCGTCGGTGGCACCAATAAAACCTTGTGTAACACAAATACTACCTTGCGGTAAATGTTGTGCTAAGCTTTGAATTTTCGCTGTACTGTAACTCCAGTCGATGCCTGCGTCTCTAAAGTTATCATCGGTGCGTAGTACATCTCTTACATCTTGCCATATGGCGTGTAAGCCAATTTCGTTCAGGTAATAACTAACAATGCATGTACTCAATAACTCGCCAATACATACAATTTGATCGTAATAGTAATCGTAAGAGCGTACTGGTTTATCGTGCAACAACCATTCTGCTTCCGTAAAAAAATCTGCTAATTGTGCAACGCAAGCATTAAACTGCGTTACTAATAAATATTTAGCGGTTGTTACATGCTGCTGTTTTACCTGATCGAATAATTGCAAAGCATCGGTAGTACGTTGTTCAAAAAAGGCATCGGCTACTTTTTCTAAGGCATTGGTAGTTTTGCCCATTGCCGATATTATTACAACAAGTTGTTGGTGTTGATGTGCCTGAAGTATGAGGCCTACTTGTTGTATTTTTTCAACACTGCTTACACTTGCACCGCCAAATTTGAATACTTGCATACAGCTTTCAGATTGTAGCCTTATTTACCGTAAGGTGATTTTAAAAATGTTTATTGTGCCAATTGGTCTTCATCTTTACTAGCCATGAGGTATGCCTTAATAAAGCCATCTATTTCGCCATCCATTACAGGGCCAACGTTGCCTACTTCAAAA